>JBJMGZ010000138.1:0-6866 GCA_045807605.1 Thermoanaerobaculia bacterium
GCCGTCGAACAGCTTCCAGGGATCGCCCGCCGGACCGTCCGGCGGCGGGATCAGGTCGGCCCGCGCGGGCAGGATCCTGCGCAGCGGGGAGCCGTCATCCGGTTGCAGCCGGCCGCCGGGTTGACCCGCGAGCAGACCGGCGAGGAGCAGAAGGCAGACGAGGGAGAGAGAGCCGATGACCTTGCGATGGCGCATGAGTCCTCCAAAGCAGATTGACGCGTCCGGCGCCCCCCCTGGAGCATTGCCGGTTCAACTTGGAGAGTGGGTCGACGGATAGAAAAATTGCTACTTAGGTGTCGGAGGCATCGAACTGAACGTGTTCAAAAACCTCTTGACACCGCCGCCGGGCGCGTCTAATCTCTTCTTGAACGCGTTCAAATCGAGCGCGTCCGAACGCGGAGAGGGATCGCCATGACCTACACCGTCGGAACCTACCTGCTGTACCTGGTCATCAGCATCGCCCTGACCGTCTGGGTGGCGCGGACGCTGTTCCGCAACGGCCGGGTGTTCCTGGTGGACGTCTTCCACGGCAACGAGAAGCTGGCGGACTCGGTGAACCACCTGCTGGTGGTGGGGTTCTACCTGATCAACCTCGGCTACATCACGCTGATGCTGCGGCTCGGCTACGACGTCAAGGACGCGCGCTTCTCGATCGAGGCGCTGTCCGTGAAGCTGGGAGCGGTGCTGCTGGTGCTGGGGTGCATGCACTTCCTCAACCTGCTCGTCTTCAGCCGCATGCGCCGGCAGGCGGCCCTGGACCAGGCGCTGCCGCCGGTCGCGCCCGACGCCTGCCTGCCGGGCCGGAGGTGAGGGGACGACCATGCGCCGGCTGACCGTCCTCTACGACCCGGACTGCGCGCTCTGCCAGCGGGCCTGGATCTGGTTGAACGCGCAGCGCCAGTACGTGCGCCTGGAGTTCATCCCCGCCGGCTCCGAGCTGGTCCGGAGCCGCTTCCCGGGGCTCGACCCCGAGACCACGCTGCGGGAGCTGACGGTGGTCGGCGACGGCGGCGAGATCTACCTGGGAGTCAAGGCATGGCTCATCTGCCTCTGGGCGCTGCGCGACTACCGTGCCATGGCCCTGCGCTGGAGCGCGCCCGGGAGGATGGAACTCGCCCGCCGCTTCGTGGCCTGGATCTCCAGGAATCGCGGTACTCTCAGCTCCGTCCTCCCGCCGGGAAGGAGCCGCTGACAATGACCGAGACGATTCCGGCCGCTGAAACCCCGGTCAAGACCCGCAAGGGCGAGCAGACGCGGGAGCGCATCCTCGACGCCGCGCTGGAGCTGTTCCGCGAGCGCGGCTTCGAGGAGACCACCATGCGCGCCATCGCCGAGGAGGCCGGGGTCGCGGTGGGGAACGCCTACTACTACTTCCGCGCCAAGGAGTACCTGGTCCAGGCCTTCTACGAGCGCACCCACGACGAGCACCTGGAGGCGAGCCGCGAGATCCTGGAGCGCGAGCGCGACTTCGAGGACCGCCTCCTCGGCGTGCTGCGCAAGAAGATCGACACCGCCATGCCCTACCACCGGCTGTCGGGCGTGCTCTTCCGCACCGCCGCCGATCCGCGCAATCCGATCAACCCGTTCAGCCACGATTCGGAGCCGCTGCGGGAGAGGGCCACGGCCCTCTTCGCGGAGGTGCTCGAGGGCTCGGGCCTCAAGGTGAGCAACCGCCGGCTCAAGGCCGAGCTGCCGAACCTGCTCTGGCTGTTCCACATGGGGATCCTGCTGTTCTGGATCCACGACGACTCGCCGGGCTGCGTGCGGACCTACCGCCTCCTGGACCGCTCCGTGTCCCTGGTGGTGCGCCTGATCACCCTCGCCAAGCTGCCGATCCTGCGGCCGCTGACCAACACGGCCCTCGCGCTGATGGACGACTTGAAGAAAGACCCCGAAGAGCTGGGTTAGGCTTTCTCTTCCGTGATCAGCTCCCGCACGCGCAGCCTTCCGACCTCGAGCTCGTGGATGGTGAGCCGGTCGATCGCTCCATGCTGGAGGATGAAGCGCTTGACCGCCAGCCGGCCGATCACCAGGAATCCGAACGCCACGGCGCCGACGGCGAGCGCGCCGACGCTGAACGCTCCGAACGCGGTCGCGCCGCGGGCGAACGCGATCTGGGCTCCGGCGCGCGGATAGGTCATCGTCTCGTTCTGCTTGCTCGGCTTGCTTTTCATCGCGGTCCCCTTTCTGTCCCGGCCGCAAGGATATCGGATGCGCGCCGGAGCCGGCGCCAGCCGCGGAGCTCGTGCAGCTTCAGAGCCTCATGGCCGTTGACGGGTCCGTCCACGGGCACCTCGACCACCCGGTGGTGCCAGGCGCGCTTCTTGAGCAGGGCTCCGACCTGAAACCCCCAGGAGCTGACGTAGGGGGCGTCCCGCCAGCCCCAGGGAGAGCCGCCGGGCGCCGGCCCGAGCTCGGGCTGGGGCTGTCCCCCGGGCGGCACCGTGTAGCTGCCGACCAGCCAGACGCGCCTTCCCGAGCGCAGGGTCCGCCGGACCGCGTCGAGCACCTCCGCGAGCGGGGCGGGCGACGCCATCCGGGCCTTGAGCAGGTCGTACCGGTGCATCCGGTGATCCTCCAGGCTCGGCACCGTCATCCAGCGCGCCCGGCCCTGGTAGTACCGCTGGAAGCTGACGCCGTAGAACCAGGGGTTCACCAGGATGAGGTCCCCCTCCTCCGCGCCCGCCTCCAGGCGATCGGCGACGAGATCGGCGTTGGTCATGCGCAGCCGCGCCGCCCGTGCCGCGGCTGGAAGCAGCAGGAGAGCGATCCCCGAAGCGACGATCAGGCGGGGTATTCTCAGACCGGCGCTCCTGGCCGCCGTCAGGCCGTCCAGGGCGCTCGCCGCGAGCGCCAGCAGCGGCAGGAAGTACCAGATCTTCGGCAGGTAGCCGAGGACCAGGAAAAGACCGTACTGCGCGCCGAGCGCCGCGGGGATCGCCAGGAGCCGGAAGAGCCGCGCGTCGTCAGCCTCCTCTCCTTGACGAGGCCTCCGGAGGACGGCGGCAACGCCGAGGGCGAGGAGCAGGACCCAGCCCCAGAGCAGGACCGGCGAGCCGATCGATTCGACCAGCGACTGGAGGATCTGCCGCCCGCTCAGCGACTCCTCCGCGATCAGCACGTCCCACTCCCGGGCGGCGCGCAGCGGTCCCGCGTAGGGGAGCAGCGTGAGGGCCGCGAGGAGCCCCACCCCGAGCGCGGCGGCCGTCACGCGCCAGCGCCGGCGCACCGCGCCTGCCACCGCGGCCGCGGCTCCCAGGCCGAGCACCATGGCCGCGTCGTGGAGCACGAGGTGGACGCTCAGGATGGAGGCGGCCGCCGCCGCCGCGATCGACCCGCGGTCCGGCCGCGCCACCAGCCGGCAGAAGGCCCCGAACGCCAGGAGGGTGAGCAGAGCCCCCAGGCCATAGCCGCGGATCGTGTCGGCATAGATCAGGAACGCCGGATGGAACCCCAGCAGGGCCACGGACGCCAGGGGAACCGTCCCGGCCCTGCGGGCGTTGAGCCAGAGCGCGCCGAGGATGGCGATTCCCACGGCCGTCCCGAACAGCCGGAGGGCGAGGTCCGAGTCCCCGAAGAGGCCCACGTAGGCCCGCACCGTGGTGGGGAAGAGCATGGGGAACGCCTCGTGGGGGAAGCGCTCGAAGATCTCTCCGAAGGTGGGCAGCAGGGCTACCTGAAGGGCGCCGGCCTCGTCGCGCCAGAGCGCTCCGGCGTGCAGGGCGCGCATCCCGTGCAGCGCGCCGGCGAGCAGAGTGAGGACGACGGCGGCCGCGGTCTCGATCCGCTTGCTCAGCCAGCCTCCTCCAGGGGGTTCATGAAGCAGATTCTATCAAGCTGGGCTGTTCCAAAGACACCAGGGACCTCAGGGACGAGCTGTCCTTGCCGTCTCTGGTGTCCTTGGCGTGGGTGCTTTCCTTTAGCGGCGGTTGCCGAGCATGCCGCCCGCGAGGTTGGCGAGGTCGTCCATGACCTGGCCGTCGCCGTCCAGGTCGAGCAGGGCTCCCAGTCCGCGGCGGGCCTGCGGATGCTGCTCGATCTGCTGGCGCTCCTGGCCGAGCACGCTGGCGAGGCCGCCCGGATCGAGCTGCTGCTGGCGCTGCCGCCGGCCGAGGTAGGCCATCACGATCGGCGCGAGCAGGGCGAGGAGGCTTGCCATGGTCTGCGGATCGAGCCCGGTGGCGCGGCCCAGGTTGCCCTGCACCCGCTGCTGGCGCTGGCCGAAGACGTGGCCGAGGATCGATGCCCCGGTCCCGAGGCTGTTGCTGTTGCCCAGGAAGCCGTCGAGCGAGTCGAGCAGGCCCCCGTCGTGGTCCTTGGCGAGGGCGTTCGAGAGCTGCTGCGCTCCCTGGGGCTGGGCCGTGTTCTGCTCCAGCCCTCCCGTCAGGGCCGCGAGCGCGGCCGGCAGGGCGTCGCGTGTCTGATCCTCGGAAATGCCGAGCTGACGGCTCATCTGCGAGAGCCGGGGTCCGCTGAGCTGCTGGTTGACCAGGTCCATGAGGTCCAAGTTGCACCTCCTCGTCAGGGGTTGGCGGGCAGAGCGCCCGCTCCGTCCTGAAAAGGAAAGCAATGACGCTGCCAGGCCCGGCCCGGGGTCTGATCCGATCCGGCCGCTGCCTTTTCCGACGAGCTTCGAAGGACGTGGTGCGCGCCATGGCAAAGTCGTGACACGCGGACTAGAATCGCGAGCCGGACATGCCCATGACGCCGCCACCTCCGCCTCCTGGAGAGACACCGGAGGTCCCTCCCGGCTCCCCCACGGTCACCCGGGAGAAGCAGCGGCTCATGGCGCCGCCGCGCACGGCCGTGACCGAGCCCGGGTCCGGCTCGGCCTTCGGCCGCAGCTTCTTCCGCCGGCTCCGCGAGAGCCAGGCCGGCTGCTTCCTGCTCTTCTTCCTCGCCATCGGCGCCGGCATCTTCCTGTTCGGCGTGGCGGGCACGGTCGGCCCGTACAAGGAGGGGCTGCGCGAGAACGGCGATCCCCGCTTCTTCTACGGCGCCATGGCCTTCGGCACGGTCTTCTTCCTGGTAGCCCTGCGCATGATGCAGGTGGCGCTCGCCGGGGGGAGCTACAAGGCGAAGAAGAAGGGATCGAGGTCCGAGCCCTGGACCTGGGACCATCCCTGGCGGAAGGACTGGATGCCGCCGGACTACACCGGCGGCGGCAGCGGCACGGTGCTGGGCCGGGTGGCGTTCCTCGCCCTGATCGGGATGTTCAACGTCGCCTGGCTCTCCGGGAGCTGGTTCTTCCGCGCCATCATCCTCCTCTTCGACCTGTTCGCCCTGCTGATCGTCTACGACTCGTTCCAGAAGCTCTATCAGTGGTTCCGGTTCCGCAAGCCGGTGGTGATCTGGGAGACGCTGCCGGCCTTCCTGGGCGATGAGCTGCGCGGCCGGATCGCCTTCGCGCGCGGCGTGCGCGCCACGGCCCCGCCGCGCCTGACGCTGCGCTGCGTGCGCGACGAGTGGGTCGATACGACGTCGGGCGACACTGCGAGCCGGCAGCTCCAGCCCCAGGCCGTGTACCGGGAGACGCGGGAGATCCCGCTGCCCGGCGCGCCGGGAGAGGCGCTCGATTTCGTCGACTTCGTCTTCGAGGTGCCGCGCGGTGTTCCCGGCGGTCCCGGCGTTCCCGGCGTTCCCGGCACGGACCTCGCCAGGGAGGAGGCCGTCTACTGGCAGGTCCAGGTCATCGTCCCGCTCACCGGTCCGGACCTGGAGACCGTCTTCCTGGCGCCGGTCTATCAGAAGCGGTAGGACCCTCTTTCACCGCGCCAGCTTCGGACTTCCGTACCACTTCTCCAGCACTCCCAGCGCCGGCTTGCCCAGCGGGCTGAACGACGGGTCGTCGGCGCTGCCGCGGCCGGGGCTCGGCCACTTCCACCAGTACAGGCCGGCGAGCCAGCGCTTGCGGTAGAAGGACTGGAAGACCACCTCGTAGCAGCGCGCCTGCAGCGCCGGATCGAGTGGCGCCGTCTCCTCCTTCCAGGGCTCGGCCGCCGCGGCCGAGCTGGCCGCATAGCCGACCTCGGTGAAGAGCACGGGCTTGCGGTGCTTGCGCGACATCCCCTCCAGCATCCGCTCCAGCTCCTTCAGACGCGGGGAGCCGGCGCGGGGCTGCTCGCCGGGGGCGGCCAGCGGGTAGTAGAAGTTGACCCCGAGGAAGTCGAGCTCGTCCCAGAAGCCCAGGGTTTCGAACTCCCGGCCCCAGTTGGCGGCGTAGGTCAGCGGGCCGGAGTAGACCTTGCGGACCTCCCGGATGAGGGCGCGCCACTCGGTCTCTCCGGAAAGCCCGGAAAGCCCGGGAAGGGTCATGCCGCCCAGCTCCGTGCCGATCACGAGGAGGTCCGCCCGCTCCAGCTCCGCCAGCGTTGCGTAGTGGAGGATGAAGCCGCGGTAGGAGGTCATCCAGAGGCGGAAGGCGGCAGCGTCCGTGAAGGCGATGTCCCCGGTCCAGCGCCCGCGGGTCCAGAGCTGCGGTTTGAGCACGGTGGCGAGCCCCAGCCGGCGGGCCTCCCGGATCGTGCGCGCCACCCGGTCGTCGGTCTCGTCCGTGCCGGTCCAGCGGACGTCGGTCTCCTCGGGAGCGCGCGTGAAGCCGTAAGGCACCAGGGTCACCGAGTTGGCGCCCAGCTTTTTCAATCGGACGAGCTGCTGGAAGGCTGCGCCGGAGCCATAGCCCTCGTTCGAGCGGAACCCCTCGTGGGCCAGGGTCACGCCGCGCTGAAAGGAGGGCAGGGAGGATGGTTTCGCGCTCCAGCCGCAGCCGGGCAGGGCCAGGAGCATGGCGGTCAGGACGGCGCGGCGCATGGAGGCATCGTAGCCGGAAAGGACACCAGGGACACCAGGGACATCAAGGATATCGG
>JBJMGZ010000139.1:0-4236 GCA_045807605.1 Thermoanaerobaculia bacterium
AGTGGATGACCGAGTAGAAGGCGGCGAGCAGGAGGAACTTGGTGCCGGAGTCGATCCCGAAGGAGGCGACCTTCTCCGCCACCGCGGCCGGGGCCTGGTCGAAGGCGGGGCTCGCGGCGAGGATCGGGCGCCAGAAGAGGAGGAGGGTGGTCACCACGGCCAAGCCGGAGAGAAGGCTGAAGAAGAGCCCCCTCCCCATCCCTCCCCTCCCCGGCTTCGCCGGCCCATGGAGAGGGGGCCGGACCCCCTCCCGTGCCCAAATCCAGGCAGCCGGGAAGGCGAACTGGATGACCTTGGTCACGGCGTAGGTGTGCAGGGCCCAGCCGGTTCCCGAGAGCTGGATGAAGTAGAGCCACGTGGCGAACGTGGGGAACAGGCAGGCGAAGGCCAGAGGGATGGCGGATCTGTCCTCGGTCGGCACGGGGCGGGATCATACCCCGCCCCGCTCCCCAGGATGTCCGCCCTGGATTCTATGCCTGAACTGGCATAGACTGAGGGTCTAGAGGGAAACGATGCCGATCCGAGAGAACACGCCACCGAAGCCGGTACGTTGGGTCGGCAGCAGCAAGGAGGACCTCAGGAACTTTCCGGACGAAGTCCGCTGGCGAGTCGGCGGCGCGCTCTGGGATGCACAACAGGGTCGAAAAGCGCCCTACGCCAAGCCGCTGAGGGGCTTTGGCAGCGCCGGCGTCCTGGAGGTCGTGGACGATTTCGAGGGTGACACCTATCGGGCCGTGTATACCGTTCGCTTCTCCGGAGTTGTATATGTGCTGCACGCCTTTCAGAAAAAATCCAAACAGGGAATTGCCACGCCGAGACCTGACTTGGACCTGATTGAGCAGCGGCTCAAGCGAGCCAGGGAGGATTACGCGCAATGGTCAAAAAGCAGGAACCCGACATCCCGGTGACTCCAGGCAGCGGCAATGTCTTCGCTGATCTAGGCTTCGCCGAGCCGGAAGAGGAGCTGACCAAGGCTGAGCTGGCAAGCCATATCCGGCAGATCATCCAACGCCGGAAGTTGACCCAGGTGGCCGCCGCAGCCCTTATGGCGATCGATCAACCAAAAGTTTCAGCGCTGCTCAACGGCCGCCTTGCGAACTTTTCTACCGATCGGCTGATGCGGCTCTTGACTGCGCTCGGGCAGGACGTGGAGATCGTCGTCAGGGAGAAGAGGCCCAGCGCTCTCGACAGAGGGCGAATCCGGGTTATCGCGGCGTCTAGCAGAGGAACATCGGCAGTCCCATGACGCCGACGATGTCGGGACGGTACTGCTCCGCGTCGTAGAAGCGCTCCACGTCGACCCGCTTGACGCCCGCTCCGACCGTCTCGATCGGCTCGGTCGTGTAGCGGCCCCCCTGGATCGCGACCAGGCGGCCGGCCTTGTCGGCCAGGATCAGGTCGGCGGCCAGGTTCGCGAAGTTGCTTGCCACCAGGCGGTCGAGCGAGTCCGGCGGACCCGAGCGCATCAGGTAGCCGAGGCGCTGGTAGATCACCCGGTCGCCCGTGTTCTTCTGCAGCTCCTCGCGCAGGTACCGGCCCACGCCTCCGAGCTCGCGGTTGCCCACCGCGTCCGCCTCCCCGGACTCGAACGGCTGGCCGCCCAGCGGATAGGCCCCTTCCGAGATCGTGGCCACGGCGTAGTTGCTCGGGTTGTCCTTCTTGTCCCGCGCCAGCATCTCCACCACCTCGGCCGCGTCGAAGGGAACCTCCGCGATCAGCGCCCGGTCCGTGCCGGCGAGATAGGAAGAAACGAGGCAGGTCTCCCCGGAGTTGCGGCCGAAGAGCTCCACCACCAGGTAGCGCTCGTGCGAGCCGGCCGCGGTCCGCAGGTCGTTGATGAAGTTGACCGAGCGCGTCACCGCCGTGGAGAAGCCGATGCAGTAGTCCGTGCCGTAGACGTCGTTGTCCATGGTCTTCGGCAGGCCGATCACCTTCACCCCCTCCAGGTGGAGCCGGCGGGCGAACGACAGCGTGCCGTCGCCGCCGATCGCCACCAGGGTGTCCAGCTTCAGGAACTCCAGGGTCTCCAGCGCGGCAGCGGTCAAGTCCACCTTGCCGTCCGGCCCCGGCGGCGGGGCGGAGCCGCGCAGGTGCTCGGGGATGGCGTCGGGCTTCGTGATCGCCGGGTTGATCCGCGACGTGTGCAGCATGGTGCCGCCGTAGCGGTCGATCGTGCGCGTGTTGCCCCGGGTCAGAGGGAGCGTCCAGGCGTCGTTGTCGGCGTCGCGGTAGGGGAGGATGTTGAGCAGGGCGGCCCAGCCGCGGCGCAGCCCGACGACCTCGTAGCCCTCCTCGCGCATGCGCCAGACGAACATCTTGATCGCCGCGTTGAGACCCGGGACGTCGCCGCCGCCAGTCAGGATGCCCACGCGCCGCGACATGGCCCTCTCTAATGATCCAGCGACGGCTTCAACGGCCGGTCTGCGAGAGGCCGGAGATCCTCAGGCTCAGCCTCCTCCGCAACGCGCCCGAGGGCCACGGGGAGGAGCAGCCGCAGGTCCGCCAGGTAATCCTCCAGCGTCTGCCGCACGGTCCGCTCGATCATTTCCCGGAGATCGTCCACGGTCATCTCTTTCACCGCCGTCGATACCGCATCCGACATCGGATCCTCCTTCTAGCCTTCCAGCCCGCCGACCGCGACCAGCCGGTCGATGAGGTCCACCACCCGGTTCGAGTAGCCCCACTCGTTGTCGTACCAGGCCACCACCTTCACATAGCCGTCGCCGGTCGACTTCGTGGACAGGGCATCGAAGATCGACGAGTGCGGATTGCCGATGATGTCCGAGGAGACCAGCGGCACCTCGCTGTACTCGACGATCTTCGCCAGCGGCCCCGCGGCGGCCTCCTGGATCGCCGTGTTCACCTGCGCCACGGACGGCCGGTCGCGCAGCCGGGCGACCAGGTCCACGATGGAGCCGTCCGGCACGGGCACGCGGATGGCGAGGCCGTCGAGCTTGCCCTTCAGGTCGGGCAGCACCTTGCCCACGGCCCGCGCCGCGCCGGTGGTCGTGGGGATGATGTTCTGCGCCGCGGCCCGGCTGCGCCGCAGGTCCTTGTGCGGCACGTCGGCCAGCCGCTGGTCGTTCGTGTAGGCATGCACCGTGGTGATGAACCCCTCCTCGATGCCGAAGCGCTCGTGGAGCACCTTGGCGAGCGGCGCCAGACAATTCGTGGTGCAGGAGGCGTTCGAGACCAGCTTGTGCTCCGGCTTGAGCGTGTCGTCGTTGACCCCGACCACGATCGTGGCGTCGATCTCGTCCTTGGCCGGCACCGTCAGGATCACCTTCTTCGCTCCGCCCGCCAGGTGCTTGGCGAGCGCCTCCCGCTTCGTGTGCACGCCGGTCGACTCGATCACAATGTCCACCCCGAAGCGGCCCCAGGGGATCAGGGACGGGTCCTTCTCGGCCGTCATCTCGATGCGCTTGCCGTCCACGGTCATGGACTCCTCGTCCGACGTGACCTCCTTGGGGAAGACGCGCATCAGGGTGTCGTACTTGAGGAGATAGGCGAGCTGATCGTTCTCGTACAGGTCGTTGATCGCCACGACCTCGATGTCGTCGCGCTCGGAGAGGATGCGGAAGACGCTGCGGCCGATCCGGCCGAAGCCGTTGATGCCGATCCTGGTCCTCTGGGTGGTCATTCGGCCTCCTTCTCGAACTGCGCGAAACAGCGGATCAGGTCCACGACGCGGTGCGAGTAGCCCCAGCCGTTGTCGAACCAGGTCAGAGTCTTCGAGACGTTCTTGCCGAGGACCATGGTGGCCAGGCTGTCATAGCTGCCGGAGTAGCGGCTGATCAGGATGTCCGAGGAGACGATCGGGTCGGTGACGTACTCCAGGATGTCCTTCCAGCGCTCGGTGGACGCGGCCGTGCGCACCACCTCGTTGACCGCCTCGACCGTCACCGGCCGGTCGTGCCAGCAGACCAGGTCCACGACCGAGCCGTTCGCGATCGGCACGTTCATGGCGTGGGCCGTGAGCTTGCCCCGGAGCTGCGGCAGCAGGCCGGTGATGACCTCGGCCGCCTGGGTCTCCTGCGGGATGATGTTCTCCGCGGCGGCGCGCCCCCGGCGCGGGTCCTCGGCCGGCACGTCGGCCAGCCGCTGCTGGTTCGTGTAGGCATGGACCGTGGTCAGGAAGGCGCGCTGGATGCCGAACGCCTCGTCCAGGATCTTCAAGACCGGCGCCGCGGCGTGGGCGGTGCACGAGCCGTTCGAGACGATCCGGTGCTCAGGTCT
>JBJMGZ010000140.1:0-8092 GCA_045807605.1 Thermoanaerobaculia bacterium
CGTACGACAGGTTTTCCCTCTGTGATACGGTCCGTGTTTGCAAGCCATCGGATAAGATTCGGGGTGAGCTTTTCTGGATGCTGGCGTCCGAGAGCGCCGAGGAACTGGTGCACCGTATTCACATAAGGCAGCAGCTCGACAGCCCTGGTCTCGTCCGCCGTGATCGCGGAGAAGAGGCCGACCGCGCAAAAGAAGCTGAACCACTGCTGGTCGTAGAAAAAGAAGCTGTCTCCCACCCCTCGACGCAGCGGAGTGGGGCCGATTGACATGGGTCCCTTCAAGGCAGCGAGCAGAGCTTGTTGAGCGTCCACCTCCACTCCGCTTGCGCCGAGCTCGGAGAGTCTCCTGAGGTGGGGACTGAAGCTTTGCAAAGGAAGAGGTTCCTCATAACCGTCAGAACCATGACGTTGATATAGGCGGACCGCACAGGCACCGAGCGCATCGGTGATCTCTGGCTCTGACTCATAATCGAATCGTCTCTTGACTTCGGTCAGGAGATACTCGCCAAGCTTGTCGGCCGAGACCCGAGAAGAGGCCTTCAGTGCATATTCACAAATTTTTGTCAAGCCATGCCAGTCCTCGACCCAGCTTTCCAGATGTTTACGGAACTTCTGGCGGAATTCCGAGGGAGTTCGATACTCGCAGAAATAGACATCTTTCGATTGTTCCAGCTCCCTGCGGAACTGCCGCACCCTTTCCAGGTCGTCGGGGCGGCCGTCCTCTGGAGGCGTGGTGCGGAAGTACATGAAGGCATCGTCAGAGGTTCCTCGCCGGACCTGTTGCCGGGTAAGGCGCAGCTCCTCGAGCGTTCCAGTTTCTGTGCCATTCATGCGTGCAGGCGTTCCCAGGCGGGACCAGAAGATGAAGACGACCAACTCGGCGGCTTCGAGGAATTGGTTCGTCACCTGCTGCGGGTTGTGCAGGGCAGGCGGCGCGTCCTCCTCCCAGAGAAAGGGCTCTACCAGCAGCTGATGGCGGCTTGCCTTGCGCGCGACTTCCCGGATGACCTTTTCGGCGATCTCCCGCTCTTCGCTGACATCGGAAGGAGAGGCCACGAAGATGGGAAGACGAAGCGCAAGCTCTGCCATGTGATCTCCTTTGCTGCACGGAAGGCCCTTTCGCATCGGGTAGACGGACGAGCCGCGGTCTTTACTGGTGTCGGCGGGCGGCGGGTCTTGCGATACGATGCCGCCCCATGGCTTTCGGTCGACGGTCCAGCACCCCTCTGGAAAAGCGCCTCGGTCACCGCTTCAAGCGGCAGGACCTGCTCGATCTCGCCCTGACGCACCGGTCCTATGCCAACGAGAAGGGCGTTCCGGAGCACTACGAGCGCCTGGAGTTCCTCGGCGACGCGGTCCTCGGCTTGGTCAGTGCGCAGTGGCTCTACGAGCGCCATCCCGAGCTGCCGGAGGGGGAGCTGTCCAAGCTCAAGGCGCAGCTCGTCAGCCGTACTTCCCTCGCCAACTGGGCCGAGCAGCTCGAGCTCGGGCCGGAGCTGAAGATCGGGGTGGGAGAGGAGCGCTCCGGCGGGAGATGCAAGGCGAACCTCCTGGCCGACTCCCTGGAGGCGCTGTTCGGCGCCATCTACCTCGACGATGGGCTCAACGCGGCGCGCGGGGCCATCCTGCCCATGCTGCAGGACGGCGAGGAGGAGAAGACCCGGCTCCTGGCCTCCGACGCCAAGACCCATCTCCAGGAGGTCACGCAGGCCCTGGGCTGGAGCCTGCCCGACTACCGGCTCGTGGGCTCGACCGGGCCCGACCACAGCAAGACGTTCACCGTCGAGTGCTGGCTCGAAGGCAAGTTCGCCGGCCGCGGCGAGGGGCCGAGCAAGAAGGTCGCGGAACAGAAGGCCGCGAGCGACTCCCTCGCTGCCCTGGAGGGCCTGACCGGCCTGCCGGGCGCGCCGGAAAAGTAAGCTACAATCCCGCCTCCTATGAGCGACCCGAGCACTCCGAAAACCGTGTTTTCCGTCCGTGAGCTGAAGCGCCACATCGGCGAGGACGTCGCCCTGCACGGCTGGCTCGACAACAAGCGGTCGAGCGGCAAGATCGCGTTCCTCCAGGTGCGCAGCGGCGCCGGCGTCGTGCAGGCGGTCGCCGGCCGCAACGACGTCTCCGAGGCCGCCTGGGCCGACATCGAGCGCGCCACCCAGGAGTCCACCCTGTGGGTGGCGGGCAAGGTCAAGGAGGACAAGCGCTCGCCCAGCGGCGTGGAGATCCAGCTCACCGACCTCAAGGTCGTGCACCTGACGCAGGACTATCCGATCACTCCCAAGGAGCACGGCACCGCGTTCCTGATGGAGAACCGCCACCTCTGGCTGCGCTCCAGCAGGCAGCGGTCGGCCCTGCGGGTGAGGAGCGAGGTCGAGCAGGCGATCCGCGACTTCTTCTACGAGCGCGATTTCACTCTGATCGACTCGCCGATCCTCACCCCCGCGGCGTGCGAGGGGACCTCGACGCTCTTCGAGACCGACTACTTCGGCGACAAGGCCTATCTCAGCCAGTCCGGCCAGCTCTACCTGGAGCCGGCGGCCGCCGCGCTCGGCAAGGTCTACTGCTTCGGCCCGACCTTCCGCGCCGAGAAGTCGAAGACCCGCCGCCACCTGATGGAGTTCTGGATGGTGGAGCCCGAGGTCGCCTTCCTGGAGTTCGAGGGTCTCGCGCAGCTCGCCCAGGAGTTCGTCGTCTACCTCGTGGGCCGGGTTCTCGACCGCGCGCAGGAGGAGCTCAAGATCCTCGAGCGCGACACCGCGAAGCTGGAGGCGGTGGTGCCGCCGTTCCCGCGCATCACCTACACCCAGGCGGTGGAAATTCTCAACGCCGAGGGCAACCCGATCCAGTGGGGGGACGACTTCGGCGCCGACGAGGAGACGATCGTCGCCAGCCGCTACGACCGGCCGGTCCTGGTCACGCACTTCCCGGCGGTCTTCAAGGCGTTCTACATGCAGCCGTCCCCGGAGAGCGAGCCGGGCCGCGAGACCGTGCTCGGGCTGGACATCATCGCGCCCGAGGGCTACGGCGAGATCATCGGCGGCAGCCAGAGGATCCATGACCACGACCTCCTGCTCGAGCGCATCCGCCACCACAACCTGCCGATCGAGGCGTTCCAGTGGTACCTGGACGTGCGGCGGTACGGCTCCTTCCCGCACAGCGGCTTCGGCATGGGGATCGAGCGCTTCGTGGCCTGGATGTCCGGCGTCAGCCACCTGCGGGAGACGATCCCCTACCCGCGCATGCTGTACAAGATCTACCCGTAGGACTCGGGAGGGGGCAACCGCTGACCGCCACCACGGGCCGCCCTCTCCTCACGTACGCGGGCCTCGCCACCCTGGTGCTCATCTGGGGGAGCACCTGGGCGGTGATCCGGGTCAGCCTGGAGGGGATTCCGCCGCTCACCGGGGTGGTCCTGCGCTTCACGCTGGCCTGCCTGCTGCTCCTCGCGCTGACGCCGTTCTTCGGGGTGCGCCTGGGCCGTTCGCCCCTGGAGCGCCGGCTCTGGTGGATCAACGCGCTGCTCACGTTCACGGTCTCCTACGGCCTGGTCTACTGGGGCGAGCAGTGGGTGCCCTCGGGGCTGGCGGCGGTGCTGTTCGCGACCTTCCCCCTGTTCGTGGCGGTGCTGGCCCACTTCTTCCTGCCGGGGGAGCGGCTGCGGCCGGCGACCTTCGTCGGAGTGCTGATCGGCTTTGCGGGCGTGGCGGTGCTCTTCTCGGAGGACCTCCGCGCCGTGGGCGGGCCGCGGACCGCGTTCGCCGCGACGCTCATGCTGATCGCGCCGCTCGCCTCGGCGGTCGCGAACGTCGCGGTCAAGCGCTGGGGCGCGGGAGTGCACCCGCTCTCGGTCTCGGGGGTCTCGATGGGGCTGGGAGCGCTGCTGGTCGTGCCGCTGGCCTGGGCGGGCGAGCGGGGGAGGGAGGTCACCTTCGGGATCAGGCCGGTGCTCGCCGTCGTCTACCTGGCCGTGGTCGGCTCCGCGGTGGCCTTCACGATCTACTACTGGCTGCTGCGGCGGCTCCCCGCGACGAGCCTCTCCCTGATCAACTACGCGACCCCCGTGGTGGCAGTGCTCATCGGCACCCTCTGGCTCGGCGAGCCGTTCACCCTGCGCATCCTCCTCGGCGCCGGCCTGGTCGTGGCCGGGGTCGCGATCTCGATGCGGTAGGTCAGAGAAGCTTGACCCAAGGGCAGACCCCGCGGACCCGGGTGAAAAGAGGGACATCCGCGGTAATCAGGTTGCAGCCCAGCTCGCGGGCGAGGACGACGAAAACCGAGTCGTAAGGGGAGATCTGCTGCTGGAAGCTGAAGCGGATTGCCTCGGACATCAGCTCCGGCTCCTGGCGGAGTTCGACCGGAAGATGGGTGAACTCCTCCCAGGCCTGAGAGGCAGCCTCCTCGTTCAAACCGTCGCGCCGGCGGGACCAGAAGACGTTGGCGAGCTCGTAGGGAAGTGAGGACGGGGCGACGATCCGCGCGCGGCCCAGTTCCAGCTCCTGCAGAAAGACCTCGGCCCGAGGAGTACCCTCCTCCTGCAGGAACCACTTGGCGACGACGTTCGTGTCGAGGACCCGTGTCACCATCCGCGGTCTCTGGAGTCCCGGATCGTTCCGGTGCTGTCGGGCATCGGGCCGATCTTCTCCCGCAGACGGCGAAGGCGCTCGGTGGCGCCCGTGGCGCTTTCGGTCAGACCGAGGTCGCGGGAAAGCAGCGAGCCGGCGACCTCCGAGGGGCTCACCCGCCGCTGGGCAGCCTCCTCCTTGAGCCGCTCGATCAGCTCCTCGTTCAAGAACAGGTCGATTCTCTTCAAGGGTGTCGCCATGCGCGTCCTCGGATGCCAAGTATAGCCGGAACAAGACTCGCGCGTCCACAGGCTGAAAAGCCGCGCTGCGGCGAAAAGTTGACCTCCTAAGTCACCTGTTTTCTGTTCTCCCCCTCTTGGAGAGCGGGACGGACGGTGCTATGATGTCGCAGTGCGGCATAGCAGCAGGCTCGCCCGCAGAAATCGGGCCCCGATCGGGAACGCCTGTTGCAGGAAGGCCGATTTGAAGAATAAAGGGGAATGATCCAATGGCGACCAAGGACCTGCACAACGTCAGTGAGCTGGAGTCGAGGAAGGTGGCGGAGGCGTCGCGCGAGACGGAGTGGAAGCAGCCCAGCTTCCTGCGCGAGATGTTCCTCGGCAACTTCCGCCTGGACCTGATCCATCCCTATCCGCTCGCCGAGCAGGAGAGGCCGGAGTTCACGGCCTTCTACCGGGCGATGAAGGAGTTCCTGCGCGACCAGGTCGATCCGGTCGAGATCGACGTCACGGGCGAGTACCCCGAGCAGGTGGTGGACGGTCTGCGCAAGCTCGGCGCCTTCGGCATGAAGATCCCGAAGAAGTACGGCGGCCTGGGCTTCACGAACTCCGAGTACCAGAAGGTCATGATGCTGCTGGGGAGCGTGGACGGCAACCTGTCGGCGCTGCTCTCCGCCCACCAGTCGATCGGCGTGCCGCAGCCGCTCAAGCTCTTCGGCTCCGAGGAGCTCAAGCAGAAGTACCTGCCGCGCTGCGCCAAGGGCGATATTTCCGCTTTCGCCTTGACCGAGGCGCAGGTGGGCTCCGATCCGGCCCGCCTCGCGACCACCGCCGAGCGCACCCCCGAGGGGGATTACCTCATGAACGGCGAGAAGCTCTGGTGCACCAACGGCACCATCGCGAAGCTCCTCGTGGTCATGGCGCGCGACCCCAGGAACAAGAAGATCAGCGCCTTCGTGGTCGAGGCCGACGCGCCGGGCGTCAAGGTCGAGCACCGCTGCCACTTCATGGGCCTGCGCGCGCTCGCCAATGCGGTGATCAGCTTCAAGAACGTGCGGGTGCCCGCCGAGAACCTGATCGGCGAGGAGGGCAAGGGCCTGAAGATCGCCCTCACCACGCTCAACGACGGCCGCCTGTCGATCCCGAACGGCTCGGTGGGCACGGCCAAGCTCTGCCTGGAGATCGTGCGCAAGTGGGCTGCCGAGCGCGTGCAGTGGGGCCGCCCCGTGGGCAAGCACGAGGCCGTCTCGCACAAGATCGCCGACATGGCCGCCACCACCTTCGCCATGGAATCGATCGCTCTGCTCGCCACGGAGATGTCGGACCGCGGCGGCTATGACATCCGGCTGGAGGCCGCGGCGTGCAAGGAGTGGAACTCCTTCTGGACCTGGGAGATCATCGACGACACCATGCAGATCCGCGGCGGCCGCGGCTATGAGACCGCCCGCTCGCTGGAGGCCCGCGGCGAGGCGCCGATCGCGGTCGAGCAGATGATGCGGGACTACCGCATCAACAAGATCTTCGAGGGCTCGAGCGAGATCATGCATCTCTTCCTGGCGCGCGAGGCCGTGGACAAGCACCTGCAGGTGGCCGGCGCCATGATCGATCCCGAGAAGAGCGTGGCCGAGAAGCTCGCCGAGCTGCCCAAGATGGCCACCTTCTACGGCTCCTGGTACCCCACCCGGTGGCTGGGCTGGGGCCAGTGGCCGCGCTTCCAGGAGTTCGGCGACCTGGCCGGGCACCTGCGCTTCTGCGAGCGCAACACCCGGCGCCTCTCGCGGCAGATCTTCCACGGCATGATCGTCCACCAGGCCAAGCTGCAGAACAAGCAGGCTTTCCTGTTCCGCCTGGTCGACATCGCCAACGAGCTGTTCGCCATGGCCTCGTCGGTCTCCCGCGCCCAGGCCTTCCGCGAGGCCGGACACGCCGAGGCCGAGAACGCCGTCGAGCTGGCGGACCTCTTCTGCCGCAACTCGCGGCGGCGGATCGTCCGGCTCTTCCAGGACCTGTGGAGCAACGACGACGTGCGCAAGTACAAGATCGCGCTCAAGGTTCTGGACGGCAAGCACGCCTGGATCGAGCAGGGGAGCATGGGGCTCGACCGGCCCGCGCGCGAGCCGTTCCAGGCTGATGAGCTCAAGCCGGTGGCGGTGCCGAAATCCCGACCCGTCGGGACCCACTAACCAACCGGGAGAGCTGGCGTGCGGGCTGTCCTTCCTTCGACCGACCCACGCCAGCCCTCGCCGCGCCTCGGCGACCTCCCCGACCCGGTCCCCGGGCCCGGGGAGGTCCTGGTCGCGGTCGAGGCGGCCGGGATCAACCACGCCGACCTGCACCAGCTCCGCGGAACGTATCCTCCGCCGCCGGGGGAGAGCGAGGTCCCCGGCCTGGAGTGCGCCGGCCGCGTCATCGGCGCCGGAGACGGCCTCTGGATGCCGGGCGCCCGCGTCATGGCCCTAATCGGCGGAGGGGGACACGCCACGAAAGTCGCCATCCCTGCCGGGCAGCTCATGCCCCTCCCCGACAATCTCTCCTTCGCCGAGGGCGGCGCCACACCTGAGGCCGCGCTCACCGCGTGGACGAACCTGGTAGCCGAGGGCGGGCTGGAGGCCGGCGAGACCGTGCTGATCAGCGGCGCGAGCGGCGGCATGGGGAGCTTCGCGGTGCAACTCGCCCGCGAGCTGGGGGCGCGGGTCCTGGCCGCCGGGCGCGACCGCGACCGCCTGGAGCAGCTCCGCGCCTATGGCGTCGAGGAGATCTGCGTGGCGGGTCCCCACCTGGCCCATCAGGTGCTGGAGGCCACCGGCGGCCATGGCGTGGACCTGGTCCTCGACTTCGTCGGCGGCGCCGAGCTGCCGGGCCACCTGGCTGCGCTGCGGGAGCGGGGCCGGCTGGTGCTGGTGGGGCTGCTCGCCGGGCGCAAGGCCGAGGTGGACCTGGGCCCGGTGCTCTCGCGCCGGCTGAAGATCGCGGGCTCCGTGCTCCGTCCGCGCTCGCGGGCGGAAAAGGCGCTCCTCGTCTCGGACTTCAATGCCTTCGCCCTGCCGCGCCTCAAGGACGGCCGCCTGCGCCCCATCGTGGACCGGGTGGTCCCTTTCGAGAAGGTGGCGGACGCCTACCGCGCCCTGGAGCGCGGAGGCGTCTTCGGCAAGGTCGTCCTCTCGATGTCGTGAGGTCTAAGGCCTCGTCAGGCTGGCTTTTTTTGTAGGGGAGGGGCTTGCCCCCTCCCGGGCGGGGGAAAGCCCAGGGACCGAGCGAATTTCGCATCTGGGACCTCCGCCCACCCGGGAGGGGG
>JBJMGZ010000141.1:0-4277 GCA_045807605.1 Thermoanaerobaculia bacterium
AGGTTCCAAACAATCGCCCGGCACCGGCCGCGGCTCCCCGCCCAAAGGCGGGAGGGCCGCCGCGAAGCTACGCGGCGGCCCCGGAGGGGGTGGGGTTTAGGGGAGCGTCCTACCTCACCGCCAGCTCAGCTTCACACCCAGGCGCAGGATGCGCGGACTGACGACCTCGAGGACATGGTCGGAGTTCGTGCGGCCCAGGATGGACTGGCGCTGCAGGACGTAGGACTCGTTGAGGGCATTGAAGAGGTCCGCTCCCACCGTCACGCCGAAGTCGCTCAGGTGGAACTCCTTCTCGACCCGCAGGTCGAGCAGGTGGACGTCCGGAGCGCGGAACGAGTCCGCGTCGGCGGCGATCGGCACGTCGATGCCGACTCCGGGGGTGTCCGCGATCGGCGCCCGGTTGAGCCGGCGGGCATAGCGGATCGGATAGCCTTCCCGGCCGGTCAGGCTCGCCGCCACGTTGAACCCCCAACGCGCTTCCGGCGCGACCTGATAGAGACCGGTCAGGCTGTACGACCAGTTGCTGTTGATGAACACGTTCCCCTTGGCGCCCGAGACGGTGCCCGAGCCCTGGAGCACGTCGGTGCCATCCACGATTCCGCCGCCGATCGTATCGGTGGGATCCTGGTTCTCGGAGTCGGGGATGTTCCACGTCCAGTCCTGCCAGGAGACGTTGCCGCGCGCCATCCAGCGGTTCGCGAGCCGCTTGTTGATGGAGAGCGACGCGCCCAGGAACTCCTGCTCGCGGTCGCCGTTCTCCAGCAGGAATCCGTTGCGGGTGTTCACGCCCTCGCGCAAGGTCCAGTAGTTGAGGGAGTAGGGCTCGCCGTTGGGCAGCACCCCGGTCAGGATGTTCGGGACGTAGTCGTCGCGCCGGTGCAGGCGGCCGGTCTGCCCCAGGTTCTCCGCGGAGTAGGGATCGCCGTCGAAGACGAGCAGCTCGGTCTCCAGGAGATCGTGCATCTGCCGGTAGTTGAAGTTGAGACCGACCACCAGCTCGGGCCGGAGGGCGTGCTCGATCCCGAGGAGCAGCTCGTCGGTGATCGGAGCGTTCAGGTCGGGATCCACCGCGTTCGACACCAGCGGCGCCAGGGTGAACGGATTGATGTTGCCGCTGGGCGGAGCGACCTCGGGTCCGAGCTCGCCCGGATCGAGGACCGGACCGCCTTCGTTCGAGGTGAGGAAGTACCGGTACTGCGGCGCGCCGAGCGGATGCAGCCAGCCGGCGAACGCGGTCGCGAGCTGATCGGCGAAGCGCGAGTAGCTGGCGCGCAGCAGGGTCTTGCGCTGCGGGCCGAGGGCATAGGTCAGGCCGAGGCGCGGGGAGAGCGTCGACCACTCGAACCCGCTGTCGCGGCCCTCGAACGACGTGGCCGGCAGGAGCTCGGGGAAGACCGGGTTCGCCCCCACGTTCGTATCCATCAGCTCGCCGCCCTGCCGGTCCCAGCGCAGGCCGACGTTGGCCGTGAGGTTGCCCCGGGAGACCGTGTCCTGCACAAACACGTTGGCGTAGTCGGCCTTGACGGCGGCCTTGCCGTCGCGGGCCAGAAGCAGCAGCCCGCCACAGCACTCGAATCCACCGCCGGGCCAGCGGTTGAGAGTGGTCTGCTCCGCGACGCGATAGCCGGCGCCGTACTTGAGCTCGTGGGAGAGGCCGCCGGTGGCGAAGAAGCTGGAAGCGTCGAGCCGGGCCTGCTGCTGCGGGCGCTCCACCTGGACCAGCAGGAAGCTGTTGTTCCAGACGCCCTGGTCGTTCAGGAAGGGAAGCTTGTCGCCGCCCTGGGGCGCGAGCTCGAAGCCGCCGTTGACCACCGAGAACATGCCGGTGAGAAAGAAGCTGGAGCCGGCGATCTGGGTGTCCTCGACCTTCCACGCGGTCGGCTCCGGTCCGAAGCCGCCCTGGTTCCAGGTGGTCTCCTGGGGGCGCAGCGGGCCGGCGTTCCTGCCGAGCTTGACCTTGTCGCTCTGCCAAAAGAAGGCAGTTGCCGAGTTGGACGGCGTGACCTGGCCGTTGAGCTTCAGGTTCCAGTCCTTGATCGACGATTCGTCGCTGAAGTCGCTGACGGTGAGCAGGTCGATCTTCTGCTCGCCGTAGGAGCCCCAGGCCCAGAGCTTCTCCTTGATGATCGGACCGCCCACCTCGGCGCCGTAGTCGGACACCTCGACGATGCGGTTGCCCTGCTTGAGCGAGGCCTGAGCGGTGTTCTGGTTCCACGGTCCGGCCTGGCCGAGCTCGCTCGCGTCGAGGTCGAGATCCGACTGGCTGCCGTCGTCGCCCGCGAGATACCGGGCCGAGCCGCGCCACTCGTCCGTGCCGCGCCGGGTGACCATGTTGAGCACCACGCCACCGGTCGCCACGGAAGCGTCGCTGCCGCCGGTCGTGATCTGCATCTCCTCGAACGACTCGAAGTCGAAGTAGCCGGGCGAGGAGCCGGTGGCCGACATGTCGGTGATGACCATGCCGTCGAGCGACCACACCGCCTGGGTGCACAGCGAGCCGGGGCCCACGAAATTCGACTGCTGGCCGCTCTCGTTGCCGCCGACGTTGATGCGGTCGGTCTGCACGCCGGGCGCGGTCGACAGGAGCGCCCATGGGTCGCGGGCCGTGGGGACGCTGTCCATCTCGGCCCTGGAGATGCGGGTCTCCTGGGAGAAGCGGCGGGAGTCGAGGAGCGGAGCTTCATCCGCGACGACGTTGACCGTCTCTCCGAAATCCGAGGGCGCGAGCGTCAGCTCGATCTCGGTGTTGTGGCCGACGCTGACGTCGAGGTTCGTCCGCTCGAGAGGGACGAAGCTGTCGAGGTCGGCCTTCAAGGTGTAGATGCCGGGCGAGAGCCCGAGGTAACGGAACTTTCCCTGCGCGTCCGTGACCTGGACCTGCGGCGCGCCGACGCCCGAGAGAGTGATGGTGACGCCGGGCAGGGCCACCCTGTCCTGGCCGATCACCGTGCCGTGGATGCTGCCGGTCTGAAGCTGCGCGGACGCCGCACCGCTTCCGAAGAGCAGCACGGCGGCCACCGCCAGCGTGAGAAAACAGTTTCTATTCATCGCAGTTATAACCTCCATCAACCCGAGTTCAGAAGCGTTTTTCGAAAGACGAACCTCCACTGTGTGCCGCGCCAGCGTCACCTCCTTTCGGCGAAAACCTTGCGATCCGCCGTAAGGGCAAGGCCTGTGCCACGCGCCAAAATCGAACAGAATCAAGTATTTGCGCCGCATTGTCCGCTTTTTGTGACTGCCGGCGCGTTCAGGAAACCGGATCGCGGCCCGAGCGGAAGGCGCAAAACCGCGCTGCGGCGGGACTTTGCGCTGCGTTCGAAAAGTTGAAGATGCGTTCGGAAAGGAGGATCGGCGGCATCCGGCCCGGCGGACCGACACCTGGAGAGGTCGCGCCGGCCCGGACCTGTCTCACCGGGAGGACGTGCCGCCTTTCCGTGACGGACCATTGCCGCGGTGGCGGATTCCAGGATAAACTTCTCTCATGAAGAAGGAGGACCAGCTCCACCTCTTCCCCGGCATGGCGCCGGAGCCCGTGAAAGAGGGGGTAGGACCGGCGGATTTCTCCGAGGAGCTGATCGAGCTCGGACGGTCGCTGCCCGAGGACGTCTACCTCGGCGGCTCCACCTGGTCGTTCCCCGGCTGGCGGGACCTGGTCTACGACGGCAAGCATTCGGAATCGAAGCTGGCCCGCGAAGGGCTCGCGGCCTACGGACAGCACCCCCTCCTGCGCTGCGTGGGGATCGACCGCACCTACTACGCGCCGATCGAAGCGCGGGAGTTTGCCGATTACGCGGCCCAGGTGCCGGACGGCTTCCGTTTCGTAGTCAAGGCGCACGAGGCCTGCACGGTCTCACGCTACCCGGACCGGCCGCGCTACGGAGCCGTGCGCGGCCAGGTGAACCCGCTCTTCCTCGATCCCGCCTATGCCGCGGACGCCGTGGTCGCCCCGTTCGTGGAAGGCCTCGGCGCGAAGGCCGGAGCGCTCCTCTTCCAGTTCTCGCCGCAGGACCTCGGAGTGCCCGAGCGCTTCGCGGACGAGCTGAAGAGCTTCCTCTGCGCCCTGCCGAGAGGTCCGGTCTACGGCGTGGAGGTGCGCAACCGGGAGATCCTGACGCCGGCCTACGCCGACGCCCTGACCGAAGCCCGCGCGGTCCACTGCCACAACGTCCACCCGCGGATGCCCGACGTGCTCGCCCAGGCCCGCCTCGCCGGCACCGACCGTCCGCGCACCCCGATCACCCTCGTCCGCTGGCTCCTCGGTCCCGGAATGACCTATG
>JBJMGZ010000142.1:0-4208 GCA_045807605.1 Thermoanaerobaculia bacterium
CCCTTCGTTGCGGATCGCGAAGTCGTAGGCGGCCTTCTCTCCCTTCGCGACGAAGCCGATGTCCTTGACGGGCTCGGCCGCGACGGCCTTGGGCTTGCCCGCGGCAGCACCCTGGGCGAAGAGGCTCGCCGCGACGAGCAAGACGCAGCAGAGTGCCAGATTGGCGGTCTTGAGGTGACGTTTCATACGGTCCTGCTCCTTTGGATAGCGTTGATTCGACTCGTGCAATGCTACACTCTGGCGCCCCGAATTCGAGAGAAACCACGAGAAATCCACGAGAAAAAGCCCCGTGAAGTCCACTCCACTCGACATCTACTGCATGGCTATCGGTGGTACGGGTATGGCGCCTCTCGCCTGCCTGCTGCAAGAGCAGGGCCATAGGGTCCGGGGGACCGACGGTCCTCTCTACCCGCCGATGAGCACGCTCCTCGCGCGCGCCGGCATCCATCCCCAGGTCGGGTACGACCCCGCCCACTTCGAAACCCGTCCCGACCTCGTGATCGTGGGCAACGCGATCCACCGCAACAACCCCGAGGCGGTCGAAGCCGAGCGCCTGGGCCTGCCCGTGCTCTCGATGCCGCAGGCCCTGGCGCGCTTCTTCCTCTCCCGCCACCGCCCGCTCGTGGTGGCGGGGACGCACGGCAAGACCACCACGACCGCCATGGCCGCCTGGGTCTACACCGCCTGCGGCGCCGATCCCGGCTACCTGATCGGCGGCGCGCCCCGGGACCTGCCGGCGAGCTTCCACGACGGCGCCGGCCCGCGCTTCGTCATCGAGGGGGACGAGTACAACGCCGCCTACTTCGACCGCGGCCCCAAGTTCCTCCACTACCTGCCGGACACGCTGATCCTGACCAGCGTCGAGTACGACCACGCCGACCTCTACCCCAGCCCCGAGGTCCTCTGGGACGCCTACTCGCAGCTCCTGCGCCTGCTCCCGGAGAGCGGGCTGCTGGTCGCCTGCGGCGACGATCCCAAGGTCCGGGAGCTCGCCGCCCAGGCCCCCTGCCGCGTCCTCTTCTACGGGCTCGACCCGTCCAACGAGCTCCACCCCGAAGGGGAGATCGAGGCCTGCCCCGAGGGCAGCCGCTTCCGGGTGCGCGACGGAGAGGGAGAGGTGGAGATCCTCCTCCCCATGGCCGGCAGCCACAACGTCTCCAACTGCCTGGGAGTCTGGGCCGCGGCCCGCCACGACGGGCTCCCGGCCGCGGAGGTGGTCTCGGCCTTCGCCCGCTTCCATGGCGTCAAGCGCCGCCTGGAAGAGCTGGGAACGGCGCGCGGCGTCACGGTCGTGGACGACTTCGCCCACCATCCCACCGCGGTGGAGAAGACCCTGATCGCCCTGCGGCAACGCTATCCGGGCCGCCGCCTGGCCGTCCTCTTCGAGCCCCGCAGCCTGACCGCGGGCCGCCGCTTCTTCTATGAGCCCTACCGCCAAGCCTTCGCCCACACCGACCGGGCGCTCTTCGCCCCGACTTTCCACGAAGGCCGCCTGAGCCCCGAAGAGCGGCTCGATTTCCACGCCCTGGCCGAGGAGCTGACCGCCTCCGGAATCCCCACGACCGTGGGCGCCGACACGGCCGACCTCCTGCGCATCGCCCTGGAGGAGGCCCGCGAGGGCGACGTGCTGGTCACCATGTCGTCGGGCTCGTTCGACGGCATGCCCTACCGGCTCTACGAGGGGCTGCAGGTCACGAAATGATCAGTTTCTCGAGGCAGGCGCGGATGGCCGGCGGCAGGGCCGTCGGCCTGCCGCTCTTGCGATCGACGAAGACGGGAGCGGCGAGCCCGGTCTGGTGAAGTACGGCGGCGCGTGTCTTCATGGACCGGCAGAGTCTACAGCTTTGCGAGCTCGTCCTCGAGGAAGGCCAGGGCCTGTTCGAGAGAGGCGCGGCGGGCGGCCGAGCGGGTCGTCTCCATCTCCTGCACGACCCGCCGGCGCGACAGCTCCAACCCCTCCCTCTTCTTCCTCAGCTCGCGCTCCTCGGGCGTGAGCGCTCCGCCCCGGTCGGGGCGCGAGTCGGCATCCTGCTGCGCTTCGACGGACTTGCTTTCCCATCCGCGTGCCATGCCGGAAATCGCCTGCAATCCGCGTGCTTGTAACGTTCTCCGACTTCGCGACTCTCTAGTCCGACAGGCGTACACTCGGAGCCCTCAGGAGCCAGTACCATGAGCCAGCCAGCCCTGCACCCCATCCTGACGCCCGCCACCCTCCCGACCCTCTCCGACGAGGAGGTCGTGGAGCGCGTCCTGGCGGGGGACACCTCGCTCTTCGAGATCCTCATGCGGCGCTACAACCAGAGGCTCTTCCGTGTCGCCCGCAGCATCCTCGCCGACGACACGGAAGCCGAGGACGTCATGCAGGAGGCCTACGTGCGGGCCTTCCGCGAGCTCGCCGGCTTCCGCGGCGAAGCCCGGTTCTCCACCTGGCTCACCCGGATCGCCTGCCACGAGGCCCTGGCCCGTGCCCGCAAGCGGCGGCGGCTGCTCCCGATTGGAGAAGGCGGCGGCGAGCCTCCGGAGCCGCCGTCGGAGACGGCCGGCCCCGAACGGCAGATGGAGAACCGAGAGCTGCAAGACGTCCTCCGCGGCGCCGTGGAAATCCTCCCTGATCCGCTGCGGACCGTCTTCTGCCTGCGCGAGATCGAAGGCCTCTCGACCGAACAGACCGCCGAAGCCCTCGACCTCTCGCTGGAAAACGTCAGGGTGCGCCTGCACCGGGCCAAGCGCAGCCTGCGGGATACGCTCGACCAGCGGATCGGCCGCGAGGTGCGCCGGCTCTACCTCTTCGAAGCCCCCCGCTGCGACAAGATGGTCGCCGGCGTCTTCGCCCACCTCCATCTGGAGACCCGCTGAGGTCGAAAATATTCAAGTTGCAATAGGCTCCTTTGACCTTCCTCCGCCCAGGGTCTAGGATCAGCAGACTGCGTCCGGCATCATCATTTTTTTCCTTTCATCCAAGGAGGAATCGTCATGAGCCAGCGATGTCTGTCCGTGGCCGCGCTCCTCGCCCTCTGTACCCTCCTCAACCTGCCTGCCAACGCCGACGAGATCTGGATCGCTCCGGGCGAGAAGGGGGATGTGGCCGTGGGCGATTGGGGCCTCACCACGGCCGGCGAGGCCCACTTCACCTTCGCCGTGCCCGACTCGCTGGACCGCTTCGTCGGCGCCCAGGTGATGGTGATCGGCAAGAACAACGGACCGATCACCTATGACCTGCACCTGTCGGTCGCGAAGGACGGCGAGAGCCGGAACGCCTTCACCGCCGACGCCACCGGCCTGCACGCCATCCTGGACGCGGACCATCTGATGGCCATCGACGCCTCGGCCCTCTTCCCGGCCCTGGCCGCCGGGGAGGACGTGGTGGCCCTCCATTTCCGCGCCTCGCAGCTCAGCTCCCTGCGCGTGGTCGGTCTGCGCTTCGAGTTCCAGCGCTTCCCCGACCAGGCCGGCCTCGGCTGCGGCCCGCATCAGGTGCTGGTGGGGTTCGCGCCCGAGACCGGCGCTCCCCTCTGCCTCGACCGGAACCTTCTGCTCGAGGGTCTCCTCTGCCCGCCGCAGCAGTTCCTCATCGGCTTCGACCCGGTCACCGGCAACATGCGGTGCGGCGACAAGCGCGTGCTGCTGGCCGGCCTCTCCTGCCCGCCGGGCAAGTTCCTGGTGGGCTTCGACGACTTCACCGGCGCCCTGGTCTGCAAGAGCCTCGAGGAAGTCACCGGCGGCGGCGGCGGCGGCGAGGATCTGCTCCTGGGTATCGACACCGTGGAGATGATCGAAGGCAACGCGGGCACCACGCCCTTCGTCTTCACCGTGTCGATTTCGGAGCCGAGCGCCACGCCGGTGACGGTCGACTTCGTCACCCGCGACGGCACGGCCCTGGCGGGGAGCGATTACACCGCCACCTCCGGGACCCTGACCTTCGCGCCGGGAGAGCTGACGAAGCAGATCACCGTCCTGGTGACCGGCGACACCCTGGTCGAAGAAATCGAAGTGTTCTTCGTCGACCTCTCGAATGCCAGCGGGGCGGTCATCGCGGATGCCGAGGGTCTGGGCCGCATCTTCGCCGACGACGCCGGCGGGGGCGGCCGCGACGAATGATCCCACCTTGCAGTGAGCGGGCCGGTGTCTCCACGCCGGACTAGCGCGCCAGAAGTGACAGGGTGGCGCCCGGCCGATCGTCAGGAGGGTAGAAGGCGGAATATCCGTAC
>JBJMGZ010000143.1:0-2727 GCA_045807605.1 Thermoanaerobaculia bacterium
TCCCCCACTGCAACCCGCGGGGATGGCCCGCGGGCGACAGGTCGAGGACCAGCTCGCGGAGCTTGGGGTCGCCGGCCAGCGTCCCCTCCTGGGCCAGGCGCACGCGGGTACCCCGGCCCGCGTCACGGAAGCGGGCCTCCGGGCCGTAGCGGTCCAGGTTGCGGTCGTCCGCGGGCATGGTGTCGCCGGCGGAGCCCGTGGCGAGCTGCACCCGCGGCTCGCCGGGCTCCAGCCGGATGCCCGCCTTGCGGGCGATCTCCCGGTAGCGGGACACGAACCGCGCCTCGTCCGGAACCGCGGTCCCCTGCCACTCGGGCAGCCACAGCCGCGCCAGGGCGAGACCGCCGGCCAGGGCCAGCGCGCCCAGGAGGAGGACGGCCGGCAGTCGGAGGGGGAGAGGTCGGGAGGTCATCGCAGTCGCCGGGCAGGAATAGATACGCTAATTCAACTCGGGGGTTTTGGGGCGGTTTGCTAGAATGCGCGCCAAATGACGACCAGAATTCCTGTCCTCCTTCTGACCGCCCTGCTCGGGCTTCTTCTGACCCTGCCGGCCCAGGCCCAGGAGCCCAAGCTGATCATCCTCGGATTCGACGGCGCCGACGCCGACCTCGCCCGCCAGTGGATGGACGAGGGGAAGCTGCCGAACCTGGCGAAGCTGCGCGCCGAGGGCACGTTCGCGCCGCTGCGCTCCACCATCCCGTCGCAGACGCCGGTCTCCTGGTCGACCTTCTCGACCGGGCTCAACCCGGGCCGGCACGGGATCTTCGACTTCCTCAAGCGCGACACCCAGACCTACAAGCCGACGTTCGCCGCCGCCGTCGAGGGCAGCGAGCCGTTCCTCTGGGGGGAGAAGACCCCCTGGATCGCGGGTGCGGGCGGCGCGCTCGTGCTGGCGCTGATCCTCTTCCTGCTGCTCAAGCTGTTCCGGCTGCGCACGCCGGTGGCCGCGGCCGTGGCCGGCGTGCTCGGCCTGCTGGCCGGCGGCGGGCTCGGGGTGGCGGCGGACCGCCTGCTGCCCAAGCAGCGGCCGATCGCGATCAGCCAGCAGCAGGGGGAGACCTTCTGGTCGGTGCTGGGCCGGCACGGCAAGCGGGTGCGCGTGGTGCGCGTGCCCGTGACCTTCCCGCCCAAGCCGTTCGAGCATGGCGAGCTGCTCTCCGGCCTCGGCACGCCCGACATCTCCGGCCGCATCGGCAAGCCGTTCTACTTCACCTCCGAGCTGTTCTTCCAGCCCAAGGGCGGCGGCGACTTCTCCGTCGAGGTGGTGGAGCTGGTGGATAACAAGGGGGTCATCGAGACCGAGATCCAGGGCCCCGAGAACAAGCTGTTCCCGAAGCAGAGCGACTACATCACCGTCCCGATGACGCTCACCGTGCCCGAGAGCAAGGACAGCCTGCGCATCCAGGTCTCGGGCAACGAGGTGACCTTGAAGCCGGGCGAGTGGAGCGACTGGGTGGGCATCACCTTCCCGTTCAACTCGCTGATCAAGGTCCATGGCATCGGCAAGTTCCGCCTGCTGTCGATCGAGCCCGAGGTGCGGCTCTACCTGTCGCCGATCCAGTTCGATCCGAAGAACCTGCCGCCGGGCTTCGACATCACCGCCCCGGCCGGCTGGATCGACGAGCTGACCGACGAGCACGGCCTGTTCAAAACCATGGGCTGGATGATCGACACCTGGTCGCTCACCAACGGCACGGTCGACGAGACGGTGTTCCTGGAGGACGTGCGCCAGACCGTGGACAAGGAGAAGGAGCTCCTGGACGGCTTCCTTGCCGGCTCCGCGGACTGGGACGTCCTGATCCACTACTTCGAGTTCACCGACCGGGTGCAGCACATGATGTTCCGGTTCTTCGATCCCAAGCACCCGCTCTACACCGCCGAGGGCGCCGCCAGGTGGGGCGGCTCGATCCTCCAGTCCTACCAGGAGATGGACCGGATCGTGGGCGACGTCATGCAGAAGATGCCGCAGGGCACGCGCCTCCTGGTGGTCTCGGACCACGGCTTCGCCTCGTTCCGGCGCGCCATGAACTACAACACCTGGCTGGCCAAGAACGGCTACATGACGCTGACCGGGGAAGAGGCCGGGCGCAAGAACCTGGAGGACCTCTTCGACCAGGGCAACTTCTTCACCAACGTCGACTGGGCGCACACCCGGGCGTACGCGCTGGGGCTCGGCCAGATCTACATCAACCTCGAAGGCCGGGAGAAGAAGGGCATCGTCAAGCCGGGCGCCGAGTACCAGCAGCTCGTGGCCGAGATCCAGCAGAAGCTCGCGGCGTACGTGGACGAGGAGACCGGCGAGCACCCGGTGGCCCACGTCTACACCCGCGACGAAGCGTACGGCACCTACGACCCCGAGCTGATCCCGGACATGATCCCCTCCAACAGCGAGGGCTACCGCGTGGGCTGGCAGGACAGCCTGGGCGGCATCGGCAAGACCATCGTCGAGCCGAACCTGGAGATCTGGAGCGGCGACCACTGCTCGGTCTACCCGCCGCTCGTCGAGGGCATCCTGTTCAGCAACTTCAAGCTCAACGCGCAGGGCGCCTACATGGGCGACATCATGCCCACCATCCTGTCCCTCTACAAGATCGAGCCGCCCACGAAGATGGACGGCCGCAGCCTGCTTCCCTGATGGCCCGCTCGTGGGGGCGGCCCTCGTGGTCGCCCTCTATCCAGGGGCGCCCATAAGGGCGCCCCTGCACCTCTCCTGATGATGCAGGAGCC
>JBJMGZ010000144.1:0-5184 GCA_045807605.1 Thermoanaerobaculia bacterium
TTCCGCTGGAAGGGGCAGCCGGCCTTCTACTGGGCGCCCATGGAAGTGGAGCCCAACAGCCAGTACTGGTCCGTGCTCCCGCGCGCCGAGGACCGCAACACCGAGGTCGAGTACTACGTGGCCGTGGTCGACGCCGCCGGCAAGATGCTGGCGCAGTCCGAGCCGCGCACCGAGAGGGTCGAAGGCAGCTGCGACACGAAGCTGAGCCCCAAGGAGCAGGGGGTCGCCGAGAACCTGATCGTGGGCGAGACCACGCCCAACCAGTACCGCAAGAAGGTGATCGGCTTCCTCTGCCCCGGCCTGAAGATCCGCATCGACCACCAGGGCATCCGCCGGGCGGATGAAGAGTGCGGCCCCTGCGGCCTCGCCTGGCTGCCGCCCGTCGGCCTGGCCACGGCCGGAGTCCTCGGCGTGATCGTCGCCGATCGCGAGCCGTCCCCTTCCAGGCCGTAGCAGGCACCCTTACTTACTGGCCCCGGTCTTGTATACGGCCTGGGGCCTTTCCGGCCGCCCGCAGCGTCCTCCGGGGCCCGGGCCGGTCTCCGTCCATTCACGACTTATCAAGGGACTCGAAATGACACGCATCTCCGCCTTTCCGACACCTGCGCCCGACCGGGACCGCCCGGACGGCCATGGCCATCTCATCGCTCCCCATGGCGGGGAGCTGGTGAACCTTCTCGTCTCGCCCGAGCGCGCCGCCGAGCTCAAGTCCGCCTCCCGCGACTGGACCTCCTGGGACCTGACGCCGCGCCAGTTCTGCGACCTCGAGCTGCTCTTGAACGGCGGCTTCTCGCCGCTGACCGGTTTCATGGGCAAGGCCGACCACGACTCCGTCTGCGAGAGGATGCGCCTCGCCGGCGGCACGCTCTGGCCGATCCCGATCCTGCTCGACATCCCCCGCGAGCTCGCCGACAAGCTGCACGGCGGCAAGAGTGTGCTCGCCCTGCGCGATCCCGAGGGGGTCATGCTGGCGGCCTTCCACGTCGAAGAGCTCTGGGAGATCGACAGGGACGCGAGCGCCCAGGCGACCTTCGGCACCGTCGATCCCAAGCACCCGGGCGTGGCGCAGCTCCAGCGCTCGCACCCGGTGGCCGTGGGCGGCCGGCTGGAGGGGATCCAGCTCCCGACCCACTACGACTTCCGGGCGCTGCGCTACACCCCGGCCGAGCTGCGCGCCGACTTCGCGCGCCAGGGCTGGCGCCACATCGTGGCGTTCCAGACCCGCAACCCCATGCACCGGGCGCACTGCGAGCTGGCGCTGCGGGCGGCCAAGGAGTCGCAGGCCAACCTGCTGATCCATCCGACCGTGGGCATGACCAAGCCCGGCGACCTCGACCACTACACCCGGGTGCGCTGCTACCAGGCGGTGGCGAACCGCTTCCCGCAGCACACGGCCCGGCTCTCCCTCCTGCCGCTCGCCATGCGCATGGCCGGTCCGCGCGAGGCGCTGTTCCACGCCATCATCCGCAAGAACTACGGCTGCACCCACTTCATCGTCGGCCGCGACCACGCCGGCCCGGGCAACGACTCGCAGGGCAAGCCGTTCTACGGCCCGTACGACGCGCAGGAGATGCTGCGCCAGCACGAGGAGGAGCTGGGCGTGAAGATGGTGCCGTTCAAGATGGTCACCTACGTCGAGGACCTGGACACCTACCTGCCGCAGGACGAGGTGCCGGAAGGCGCGCGCACGCTCGACATCTCCGGCACCGAGCTGCGCCGGCGCCTGCAGGAGGGGCGCGAGATCCCGGCCTGGTTCACCTTCCCCGAGGTGGCGGAAGAGCTGCGCCGCACCCATCCGCCGCGCCACCAGCAGGGCTTCACCGTCTTCCTGACCGGGCTCTCGGGCTCGGGCAAGTCGACGATCGCCAACGCCCTGCTCGTCAAGTTCATGGAGACCGGCGGCCGGCCGGTGACGGTGCTCGACGGCGATATTGTCCGGAAACATCTTTCCTCGGAGCTCAACTTCTCCAAGGAGCACCGCGACATCAACATTCGGCGCATCGGCTTCGTGGCGGCCGAGATCACCAAGAACGGCGGCATCGCGATCTGCGCGCCGATCGCCCCCTACGACAGCGTGCGCAAGGAGGTGCGGAGCATGGTGGAGCCCGGCGGCGGCTTCGTGCTCGTGCACGTGGCCACCTCGATCGAGGTCTGCGAGGAGCGCGACAGGAAGGGCCTGTATGCCAAAGCCCGCGCCGGCATCCTCAAGGAGTTCACCGGCATCTCCGACCCCTACGAGGAGCCGCAGGACGCCGACGTGGTGATCGACACCGCGAGGCTCTCCCCCGAGGAGGCCGCGCAGGAGATCCTGCTCTTCCTGGAGAAGGAAGGCTACGTCGGCGCCGGCATGATGGAGGCGAGTTGACCGGCGCAGCCGTGACGGAGGAGCTGGAGCGCATCGGAGAGGCGCTGCAGGAGGCCCTGGCCGTCCTGCGGCGCTTCACCCCCGGCGAGGTGGCCTCCCGGCGCAAGTCCGGGGACGACCCGACCGATCCGGTGACCGAGGCCGATACGCAGGTGGACGCGCTCCTGCGCCGGCTGCTGCCGCGCGACGGCGAGGGCTGGCTCTCCGAGGAGACCACGGACGACCTGTCGCGCCTGGACCGGCGGCGGGTCTGGGTGGTGGACCCCCTCGACGGCACGCGCGAGTTCGTGGAAGGCATTCCGGAATGGTCGGTCTCGGTCGGCCTCGTGGTCGACGGCGAGCCGGTTGCCGGGGGCATCTGCAACCCCGCGACCGGCGAGCTGATCCTGGGAGCGAAGGGGCTGGGCGTGACCCTGAACGGCCGGCCGGCGCGCGTCAGCGCCCGCGAGCGCCTGGAAGGGGCCACGGTCGTGGCGAGCCGCAGCGAGGTGAAGCGGGGGGAGTGGGCGGGCTACCGCGACGGCGCTTTCGAGATGCGCCCCACCGGCTCCGTGGCCTACAAGCTCGGGCTGGTGGCCGCCGGCCTCGTGGACGCCACCTGGACCCTCACCCCCAAGCACGAGTGGGACGTGGCGGCCGGCGTGGCGCTGGTCCGCGCGGCCGGAGGAGTGGTGGTGCCTGGTTCTCCGGAGGAGGACCGCTTCAACCGTCTGAAGCCGAAGCTCACCCGTCTGATCGCGGCCCCGCCGCAGCTCCTGCCGCAGATCCACGAAGAGATCGCCTGGCGGGAACGGGCCCTCGCGGCCCGGTGAGGAGTGGGTAGCCCCCTCGGCTCACCGGGTAGGCTGCTCCGTTCACTCGTCGGAGCCGGCTACCCGGTGAGTGGGCTCCTCTACCCACTCGTTCGGCCCCGCTGTCCATTCGTTGCAGCCAGCTACCCACTCGTTCGACACGCCTGGCCATTGGGTAGACCCCTCTACCCACTCGCCGGGGACCGGTTACCCACTCGTTCGAGATGGCTACCCACTGGTTTGGCAGCGCCAGCCAAGGGGCAGACCCTCTACCCGGTCGTTTGAACACTGATCTGGTTTGTTCCGGCCGGTGCGGGGATCTGGTTCTGGGTGCTTGATCTCGAAAGGTTGCGGCTCTACACTACGGGCATGAATGAAAGCCCCCAAGTAGACCAAGCTGTAATCCAGGGTGAGATGGCCCGTCTCATGGAGCTGCTGCGCACCATCGTCAGGATGCTCGGCTATACCAACCGCGACGTCGAGCGCCGCGCCGGTCTCAATCATGCCACGGCGGTGAGGTACTTCCGCGGCGAGGGCGAGCCGAAGCTGGAGTTCGTGCTCGCCGTCGTCACGGCCATCGGCCTGGAGCACTGGGAGTTCTTCGATATCGCCTACCCCCAGCGGCAGGAGCCGAGCGTCTCGGGCCAGAAGCTGCGCCGGCTGCTCAATCAGCTCGTGCCGTCCTCGGCGAAGCCGGCGGAGAAGCCTCCTCTCCAGGGCAAGGAGCTGGAGGCGATGCTCGAGGAGATGCGGCGCGGCATTCAGGCCCTGGTGGAGAAGGGGTAGCCCCTCACCCCCGTCCCCTCTCCCATCGCACTCCCTTCCCCCGGGAGAGGGGCGCCACCTCCCGCGTTTTCCCCCTCTCCCGGTTGGGGGGTGTGCGATGGGAGAGGGGGTTAGGGGGTGAGGGGCTCGAGCCCGAGCTCCTCCAGTCCCTCGCGCGCCTGGCGCAGGAGGATCTCGGCGCTCTCCGTCTCTCCCAGCTCCTGGAGCACGCGGCCCTGCATCCAGCGGAGCCTCAGAGCGACCGCGCTCGAGGTCTCCCCTGCGATCCGGGCCATGCAGTGGCAGAGCGCGAGCGTCCTTCTCGCCTCGTCCCGCGCTCCCAGCCGGAGGGCCAGGAGCAGGCGGTTGTGGAGCGCCGTCATCATCAGCCCGGGGTCCTGCGCGGGCTCGATCCGCGCGAGCCCTTCCGCGCTCAGCCGTAGCGCGTCGCCGTTGCGCCCGCGCAGCGCCGCGTAGATCGAATGCGTGATCCGCGCGCGGCCGGCCAGGTGGCGCTCGCCCGACTCGTCATAGACCGCGGTCACCATCGCAAGCAGCGGCACCGCCAGCGCCGGGCGTCCTGTCGCCCCGTACATCGTGGCCCTCAGCTCGAGCAGGTGAGCCGACAGGTACAGGTCGCCGAGCTCGCTCGCCCTGCCGAAAGCCTCGTCGAAGGCCGACTCCGCGGCGGCGGCCTCGCCCGCCACCCGGAGCGCGTTCGCCAGCTCGCCCCAGGCGCGCGCCTGCAGGGTCGCCACCCCCGCCTTCCCGAGGTCTCTGGTCCTGAGCTCCGCCGCCACCTCCAGGGCGACGTTCGCCAGTTGGAGCATCTCCCGCGGATGGCTGTGACGCGCGGCCCAGCTCCGGGCCAGCAGCGCCTCGCACACGCCCGGGCCCGCAAGGGCCATGTCGCCCTCGCGCGTCAGCGCCAGGATGCCGCCGGCGCCAAGAAATCTCCGGGCCTTTACGAATCGGTGGCGCTCGCCTGCCGAAAGGCGGGGCAGGGAGCGATGGGCGTAAGAGGAAAGGTCGGTGGGGAAAGTGGTCTGGCTCATGGAGAAGGATTCTTCTCCACTGGAGAAGTTTTGTGGCCGGCACTGGGGCGAGCGTGTGAAAAATCAGACCCTCACCCCCCGGCCCCCTCTCCCGGTCCCCCGAGCCCATCCGCCCCGGGAGAGGGGCCGGGGGGTGAGGGCTCAGGTCCCCAGCACCCCGTAAGGGTCCGAAGCCGTCTCGGCGAGGCGCTTCGCGTCGGCGAGAGCT
>JBJMGZ010000145.1:0-3656 GCA_045807605.1 Thermoanaerobaculia bacterium
AGGAGGACGCAGATGCCGCCTAAAGGGTCGTTCCGCGTCGGGCTGGTGATCCTGGTGGCGTTCGCCGTGCTCGCCGCCGGCATCTTCCTGATCGGCGAGAAGAACAACTTCTTCAGCCGCAAGAACCGGTATTTCATCCAGTTCAATTCGGTGAGCGGCTTGAAGCCCGGCAACCCGGTGCAGCTCAACGGCGTGGACGTGGGCACGGTCGAGAAGGTCGTCCTGCCGCAGAACCCCACCGAGGAGCACATCCAGATCTGGATCAGCGTGGACGCGCAGTATGGCGAGCGCATCCGCGGCCCCGTCGATCCGAACATCGGGGGCTCCTCCGGCGCCGGCGCGCCCGGCTCGTCCCAGGCGCGCATCAAGACCCTCGGCCTGCTGGGCGACAAGTACATCGACCTCTCGACCGGCGCGCCCGAGCTGCCGGCCATCCCCAACGAGGGGCAGATCCCGGCCGCCCAGCCGACCAACGTCGACGCCCTGCTCGCCTCGGGCGAGGACGTGATGGACAACGTGGTCGAGATCTCGGCCTCGCTCTCCACCATCCTCGGCCGCATGGAGCGCGGCGAGGGCCTGCTCGGCGAGCTGACCACCGACTCCGAGTCGGGCCGCCGCCTGCGCTCCTCCATCGTCGGCACCACCGAGGCGCTGGAGCGCATCGCCACCACGATCGAGACCGGCAAGGGCCCGCTCGGCCGCCTGCTCAACGACAAGGCCATGGCCGACCAGCTCGCCGGCTCGCTCGACCGCTTCGAGACCCTGCTCACCCAGGCCCAGAGCGGCCCCGGCCTCGCCCCGGCCCTCTTGAACGATCCCACGATGAAGGCCAGCTTCCAGGACACCCTGGCGCAGCTCAACCAGGTGGCAAAGGACCTGCAAGGGCTGACCGCGGATCTGGAGACGCGCGAAGGTCTGCTCCCCCGCCTGGTCTATGACGAGGAGTACGGCCGGCAGGTGACCGGCAAGGTCCAGGAAATCGTGGATCGCCTGAGCGAAGCGTCCCGCAAGCTCACGCAGGGCCAGGGGACGGCGTCCATGCTGCTCAACGACCCGCAGATCTATGACGCCGTCAACGACGTCATCATCGGCGTCAACGAGTCGCGGATCCTGCGCTGGCTGATCCGCAACCGCCAGAAGAAGGGGATCGAGAGGAGATACAAGGACGAGGTGAAGGCGATCGAGTCCGAGGGCGGCACGCCGCCGCCGCTCGACAAGGGTCCGGACGTGATCGAAGAAGAGGAGGCGCCGGTGGAGCCGCCGCCCGCGGCAGCGACGCCGGAACCGGAGGCGACGCCGCCAACTGTAGAGACGCCCCGTGGGGCGTCTCGGGTGGGGGCGAGGGTTTGATGCACATCCTGGTCACCGGCGGCGCCGGCTTCATCGGCTCGCACCTGACGCGGCGCCTGCTCTCCCGGGGCGACCGGGTGACGGTGCTGGACGACTTCAACGACTTCTACGACCCGGCCCGCAAGCGCCGCAACGTCGCTCCCCTGCTCAAGCGCGAGGACTACCGGCTCGTCGAGGGGGACATCCGCGACGAGGCGCTCGTGGACCAGTTGTTCTCCCAAGGCAGGTTCGACGGCGTCGTCCATCTGGCGGCCCGCGCCGGGGTGCGGCCGAGCCTCAGCGAGCCGATCCTCTACGAGGACGTGAACTGCATCGGTACGCTGCGGCTCCTCGAAGCCGCCCGCCGCCACGGTCCGGGCGTGTTCATCTTCGGCTCGTCGTCGTCGGTCTACGGCATCAACGAGAAGGTGCCGTTCTCAGAGGCCGACGAGGTCAACCAGCCGATCAGTCCCTATGCCACGACCAAGCGGGCGGGCGAGCTGCTCTGCTACAACTACCACCACCTGTACGGCTTGCGCACCGCCTGCCTGCGCTTCTTCACGGTCTACGGGCCGGGTCAGCGGCCGGAGATGGCGATCCACAAGTTCACCGACCTGCTCTGGCAGGGCAAGCCGGTGCCGATGTACGGCGACGGCGGCAGCCTGCGCGACTACACCTATGTCGACGACATCGTCGACGGGGTGGTGGCGTCGCTCGACCTGGCGCCCGGCTTCGAGATCCTCAACCTCGGCGGCGCGGACACCACGTCGCTCGAGGACCTGATCCACTGGATTGCTGAAGAGCTTGCCGTAGAGCCGCGCATCGACTATCTTCCCGCACAACCCGGGGATGTCCCGATCACGTACGCCGACGTTTCCAAGGCGGCCCGGCTCCTGGGGTACTCCCCCAGGGTTCCGATCCGGGAAGGGCTCCGCCGCTTCGTGGCCTGGTATCGAGAGCAGTCTGGAGGGCAACTACCATGAACATCTGCGTTGTCGGAACCGGCTACGTCGGCCTCGTCACCGGAGCGTGCCTGGCCGACTTCGGCATGCACGTCATGGGCGTCGACAAGGATTGCGCCAAGATCGACCGCCTGAAAAAGGGTGAGATCCCCATCTACGAGCCGGGGCTCAAGGCCCTGGTGAAGAAGAACATGGAAGAGGGGAGGCTCGCCTTCTCGACCGACCTCGGGCCGGCCATCGAGGAGGCGCAGGCGGTCTTCATCGCCGTGGGCACCCCGCAGGGGGAGAATGGAAAGGCCGACCTCACCTTCATCCATGACGTAGCAAAGTCGATCGGCGAGCACCTGAACGGCTACAAGATCATCGTCACGAAGAGCACCGTGCCGATCGGAACCGGCCAGGAGATCGAGAAGATCGTGCGCGCCAATGCCAGGGACAAGCATCGCTTCGCGGTGGTGAGCAATCCCGAGTTCCTGCGCGAGGGGTCGGCCATCGACGACTTCATGCACCCGGACCGGGTGGTGATCGGCACGCGCGACGAGAAGGCGGCCGAGCTGATGAAGGACGTCTACTCGCCGCTCGCCGCCGCCGACGTGCCGATCATCGTCACCGACGTGGAGAGCGCCGAGCTGATCAAGTACGCCTCGAACGGCTTCCTGGCGACGAAGATCTCGTTCATCAACGAGGTGGCGCGGATCTGCGAGGCCTGGGGAGCGAACGTCGAGGTGGTGGCCAAGGGCATGGGGCAGGACAGCCGCATCGGCCCCAAGTTCCTGAGCGCCGGCCCGGGCTTCGGCGGCTCCTGCTTCCCCAAGGACACGGCCGCGGCGGCCCAGATCGCCAAGGACGTGGGGCTCGACTTCCGCATCATCGAGGCGGTCATCCGGGTCAACGAGGAGGTCCAGGAGCGGATGATCGCGAAGATCGACAAGGCCCTCGACGGTCTTGCCGGCAGGACGGTCGCGGTCCTCGGCCTCTCGTTCAAGCCCAACACGGACGACGTCCGCGAGTCGCCGGCCCTGGTCATCGTCAAGGGCCTGCTCGACGGCGGCGCCACGGTGCGGGCCTACGACCCCGAGGCCATCGACGCCTTCCGGGAAATGCTCGCGGGCGACTCCATCTCGTACTGCAAGGATGCCTACGACGCGGCCGAGGGCGCCGACGCCCTGGTCATCGTCACCGAGTGGAACCAGTTCCGCAAGCTGGAGATGGACCGCCTGCACGAGCTCCTCAAGCGGCCGCTGATCGTCGACCTGCGCAACCTGTACGAGCCCGACAAGATGGCCGCCGCCGGGTTCCGCTACGTATCCATCGGCCGGCCCGAGGCGCAGCCCCAATCCCGGGTAGAAACGGCCCAGCTCCGCG
>JBJMGZ010000146.1:0-7069 GCA_045807605.1 Thermoanaerobaculia bacterium
GCCGGGCATGCCGATCCCGCCGGTCCTGGACCTGATCGATCCCGAGTCGATCTACGTCAGCGCGCCCATGGACGAGGTCGATTCCTCGCGCATCGCGCCGGGCCAGCCGGTGCGCGTGACCATCGACGCCTATCCCGGCCGCGCCTTCCCCGGCCGCGTGACCCGGGTCGCCCCCTACGTGCTCGACCGCGAGGAGCAGAACCGCACCGTGGAGATCGAGGTGGCGCTCGACAATCCGGATGTCGTCCGGCTCCTCCCCGGCACCTCGGCGGACGTGGAGGTCATCCTTCAGGCAAGGGAAAACGTGCTGCGGGTGCCGACGCCCGCGCTCCTCGAAGGGGGCAAGGTGCTCGTGGTGAAGGAAGGCAGGCTGGAGGAGCGCAAGGTCCGCACCGGACTGCGCAACTGGGACTGGACCGAGGTGCTGGAGGGGCTCTCGCCGGGCGACCCGGTGGTCACCTCGCTCGACAAGCCCGAGATCAAGGCCGGGGCCGAGGTGAAGGTGACCCAGAGCAATCCGCCGTGATTCGTCTCGAAGGAGTTTCGCGGACCTACCTCCTCGGCCACGAGCCGGTCCATGCCCTGGTCGACATCACCGAGCACATCGAGCCGGGCGAGCACGTGGCGATCATGGGACCCTCGGGGTCCGGCAAGTCCACCCTCCTGAACGTCGTCGGCTGCCTGGACCGTCCCGACCAGGGCACCTACTGGCTCAACGGCCGCGAGGTCGGCCGGCTCTCGGACGACGAGCTGACCGACGTCCGCCGCCACACCATCGGCTTCGTCTTCCAGTCGTTCCACCTGGTGCCGCGGCTGACCGCGGCCGAGAACGTGGAATTGCCCATGCTCTTCGCCGGGCTGTCGCGCTCCGAGCGCCGGCAGCGGGTCGCGGCGGCGCTCGGCGAGGTGGGTCTCGGGGACCGGGCCGGCCACCGCCCGAACGAGCTCTCCGGCGGCGAGCGCCAGCGCGTGGCCCTGGCCCGCGCCACGATCATGGACCCCCGCCTGCTCCTCGCCGACGAGCCCACCGGCAACCTCGACACCGCCTCGGGCCGGCAGATCCTCGATCTCCTCGACCGCATGAACGGCGAGGGGATCACGCTCGTGGTGGTCACCCACGATCCCAACGTCGCCCGCCGGGCCGACCGCATCATCGTGCTCGTGGATGGCCGGATCGTCCGCCGGGTGCAGGGCTCGGAGGTCGGGAGCGTGGCGGATCTGTTCGAGGCGACCGCGTGAGACCTCACCCCCTGTCCCCCTCTCCCGTTCCCCCACCGGCCTTCGGCCGGCCCAGCTCCCGGGAGAGGGGGGACGTAGCTGGGGCAGCCATGCCTGGACGAAAGCAAGATGGCTTCAGTCACGTTCCCCCTCTCCCGGCCGGGGGCAGGGTGGGCGACGGGAGAGGGGGACAGGGGGTGAGGTCCTCCGACCTCCTACGCTTCGCCTTCGGCTCGCTGCTCGGCAAGCGGCTGCGGACGGCGCTGTCCCTCCTGGGCATGGCGATCGGCGTGGGCGCGGTGGTGATCCTGACCGCGCTCGGCGAGGGAGCGCGGCGCTATGTCACGAACCAGTTCATGAGCATCGGCTCGAACCTGCTCATCGTGCTGCCGGGCAAGACCGAGACCTCCGGCTTCGCGGCGGGCACCGTGCCCGGCGTGCCCAACGACCTGACGCTCGAGGATGCCGAGGCGGTGCGGCGCCGGGTGCCCGGCGTGGTCCGCCTGTCGCCGCTGGTCATGGGCACCGAGGCCGTGGCGCACGGCGCGCGGCGCCGCGACGTGGCGGTCGCCGGGACGAACCGCGAGTTCCTGGAGCTGCGCAAGCTGACATTGTCGAAAGGCGAGTTCCTGGCGGAAGATGAAGCCCGCCGCGGCCGGCCCGTGGTGGTGCTCGGCTCCAAGGTCGCGAGCGAGCTCTTCCCGGCCGGCGAGGAGCCCGTGGGCAAGGTGGTGCGCATCGGCGGCTGGCGCATGCGCGTCGTCGGCGTCATGGCCTCCAAGGGGACCCAGCTCGGCATGAACCTCGACGAGATCGTGGCCGTGCCCGTGGTCACGGCCATGCGGATGTTCGACCGGCGCTCGCTCTTCCGCATCATGATCGAAGTGCGGGGCACGGCCGACCTGGAGATGGTGAAGTCCCGCGTCCTCCAGGTGGTCAAGGAGCGCCACGACGGCGAGGAGGACATCACGATCCTCACCCAGGACGCCCTGATCTCGACCTTCTCGCAGATCCTCGGCGCCCTCACCATGGCGCTCGGCGCGATCGCCGCCATCTCGCTCACGGTGGCGGGGATCGGCATCATGAACGTGATGCTGGTCTCGGTCTCCGAGCGCACCCGGGAGGTGGGACTGCTGCGCGCGGTCGGAGTCGAGCGCCGCCAGGTCCTGAGCCTGTTCCTCGCCGAGGCGGCGATGCTGTCGCTCGCCGGCGGCCTGCTCGGGCTGGCCACCGGCTGGCTCGCCGTGCGCATCCTGGTGCGGGTCTTCCCCGCTCTCCCCGCGAGCCCGCCCGCCTGGGCGGTGATCGCCGCGCTCACCCTCTCCCTGGTCACCGGGATCGTCTTCGGGCTGCTGCCCGCGCGGAGAGCAGCCAGGCTCGATCCGGTGGCAGCGCTGGCTGGGAAGTAGCCATGACCTGGGAGATGCTCCGCCTCGCCGTCGGCTCGCTCGCGGGCCACCGGCTGCGCACGGCGCTCTCCATGCTGGGGATCGCGATCGGGATCGCGTCGGTCATCCTGCTGACCTCGATCGGCGAAGGCACCCGCCGCTACGTCATGGACCAGTTCAACCAGTTCGGCACGAACATCCTGGGCATCAATCCCGGCAAGGCGGAGACGGTGGGCATCCCGGGCGTGCTCGGGGGCACCACGCGCAAGCTGACGATCGACGACGCCATGGCCCTGAAGCGGATCGCCGGCGTCGAGGAGGTGGTCGCCGCCGCCTACGGCAGCGCGCGGGTGGAGGCCGGGGGCCGCGGACGGAGCGTGTTCATCTACGGCGTGACGCCGAACATCCCGCGGGCCTGGAAGTTCGGCCTGCGCCAGGGCTCGTTCTGGCCCGAGGGGGACCCCAACCGCGGCTACCAGGTGGCGGTGCTGGGCCCGACGCTCAAGCGCGAGCTGTTCGGCGACGGCAACGCTCTCGGACAGTTCGTGCGCATCTCGGGCACCCGCTTCCGGGTGATCGGCATCATGGCGTCGAAGGGGCAGTTCCTCGGCTTCGACATCGACGACTCCGCCTACATCCCGGTGGCGAGCTCGATGAAGCTGTTCAACCTGCCGGAGCTGACCGAGGTGCACGTCCTCTACTCGCACGCCGGCCTGACCGGCCGGGTGCGCGCGGACGTCAAGGCCGTCCTCACCCGCCGGCACGGAGGCAACGAGGACTTCACCGTCACCACCCAGGCGGCCATGCTGGAGGTCTTCGACAACGTGATGAACGTGGTGACGCTGGCGGTGGGCGCGATCGGCGGCATCTCGCTGCTGGTGGGGGCGATCGGCATCCTGACCATGATGTGGATCGCGGTCGGCGAGCGCACCTCCGAGATCGGCCTCGCGCGGGCGATCGGCGCCACGCGCAAGCAGGTCAACGCGCTCTTCCTCGCCGAGGCCGCGGCGCTCGCCGGGCTGGGCGGGACGATCGGGGTCGCGGCCGGCCTGGGGCTCTCCGCGCTGCTGCGCCTGGCCGTCCCCGGCCTGCCGATTCACACGCCGGTGTTGTTCGTGGTGCTGGCCGTGGGCTTCAGCGTGGCGACCGGGCTGCTCTCGGGAGTGCTGCCCGCAAGGCGGGCGGCGGGGCTCGATCCCATTGAGGCTCTGCGGGCGGAGTAGGGGCGGGGCTTGCCCCCGCCCGGGAGGGGGTAAACCCCTCCCCTACATCACTCCACCCACTTCATCACCGTATACCGCCACAGCTTCACCCCCGGGTCCCAGAAAGCCGGCGGCAAACCGGCCTTGCGCTTGAGGTGGGCCAGGAAGTCCCAGGGATCCGGGAGCTGCTCCCAGACCTGGGGCAGGAACGTGCTGCGCCGCTCCCCGAGCTCGAAGACGATGCCGTCGATCCCCGGGCGGAGTTGGGCGAGCGCCTCCTCCTCGCAGCCGAACGCGCAGGGCTCGCAGGGCGAGAGCAGGGAGATCTCCAGGGAGATCCCGCCGTACTCCGACACCGGGACCGGCGGGAAGCGGGAGTCCGCAAAAGCCGCGGCCCGGGCGTTGCTCCGCACGTCGTCGAGCAGCGGCCGGAAGGCGCGGATGGTGCCGACGCAGCCGCGCAGGTCGCCGCGCGCGCGCAGGGTGATGAACGTGGCCCCGGTCTCGCGCAGCCAGGGCTCGTCGCGCGGGGACTCCTCGCCCAGCCCGAGAGCCGCCGCCAGGCTCTCCCGCGCGATCGCGAGGAGGGTTCGTCCCCGCTCGTCCGATCTCTCCCCCATCATCCATCCTCCGAGAAGGCAAAGGCGCCGTAGCCCACGACCCGGCCGCGGTCTCCGGACGTGTCTCCCGAGCTCCGCAGGTCGAGCAGCGTGGGCGTCATCCCTCGCCTGTGGGCCGCGACCAGCAGGCCGTTGATCGGCCAGGCGCCGCAGGCCTGTCGCGAGTGCAGCGGCCCCTCGAGAGCGAGGATCTCGTCCGCGGTCTCCCGGTCCACCCGGCGGGCCACGTCGTAGGGCAGGTAGTGGGAGAGGTCGGAGCTGATCACGACCGCGGTCTCGGGCCCGCCCCAGACCCGGTCCAGCACCTCCGCGACCTCGTCGCCGTCCGCGTCCCCGACCACGATCGGCAGCACCGGGACGCCCGGGAAGAGCACCTGGAGGAACGGCAGCTCGACCTCCAGGGAGTGCTCGGACGCGTGCGCCTCGGGAAAAGTGGTCACCTGGGGCAGATCGGAGAGCGCCGCGGCGGCCTCCGTGTCGACCGCCACCTCGCCGAGAGGGGTGGCGAAGGCGTCGCAGCCCGGCAGGGCGAGCCCGCGGACGGGCACCCGGTGGGCGGGGCCGAGGACGACCACCCGGTGGAGCGCCTGGCCGGCCAGGGCCTGGAAGGCGACCGCGGCGATCGGGCCGGAGTAGACATAGCCGGCGTGGGGAGCGATGACCGCCTTCGGCCGGGGACCCGAGGACGGCCGGGCCTTCCGCAGGAGATCCTCGACCGTGGACCTCAGCTCGACAGGGGAACCGGGGTAGAACATTCCGGCGACAGCGGGGCGGCGGACGGTGGGCATGAGGTACCTCTGGGGATGGCACGCTCCCCTGGGGATAGAGTACCGCGGATGGCGCGGGTGGGGGCTCCCTCTCCCGGGCCGCGAGGCGGGCCCGGGGAGGGGGTATTGAGACGCCCGCATCGGGGAGCGGCTCATCCCCGGCGCCAGCGCCCCATCGGCGCCGGGGATGGGGCCCTCCCTCGCGGGGATGGGGCCCTCCCCCGCCAATGCGCGCCGCCAGCGGCGGGGATGAGGTCCTCCCGGGCGCCAGCGCGCCGCGATACGCGCCAGCGCGCCGCGCGCGCCGGGGAGCAGGCCATCCCCGCCCGGGAGCAGCTCATCCCCGCCGTCAGCGCCTCATCCGCGCGGGGGATGAGGTCGTCCCCGATGCGGGCGCGGAATTCCCCTTCAGCCCTGGGCTAGTCCGTTGTCACTATAGAACTGGCAGATCGCGTTTTCCCTGGGACCGCTGGCGTCCCGCCGGCATGTCCGGAGGAATTGGCGGAACGCCGGCAATTGTCGCCGCCCCCGCAAGAAGGCCGGGCCTTCGGCCCAATGTCTTGAGGATGCCGGCGGGACGCCAGCGGTCCCAGGGAAAGCGCGCCGCACTCACGGCATTGGCGATCCGGCAATTCAGAGGTGACAGAGCACTCGCTTGGCTGACCTGGCTGCTATCTCGACGCGGCGATGACCTCGCCCCAACGGTGGTCCACCTGGAGCGGCGCTCCGGGTCCACGGCCGAGCAGCCAGAGCACGGACGGGTTCGGGCGCAGCGATCCCAGGCGCAGCTGGCCTTCGCGCGGGCCGGTGAGGGCCATGGCGATGGCCAGGGCCTGGGCGTCCACGGCCAAGTCGGTGACCGCGGCCACGCCGGCCACCCCGGGCGCGGGCAGCCCCGTGCGCTGGTGGAGGTAGGGGAGCATGGCCTGGTCTGCGATCTTCAGCGGGCCGTCCTCGACCGACAGGACGGCGGCGGCCCGGTCGCGCAGGAGGAAGCGTCCCGCCGGCCGGTCCATGCCGGCGAACGTCGGGAGCATGACCTTCCACCCCCGCCCGTCAACGCCCCCGCCGAAGGCCCGCTGCACCGGGCCGATCTGCACGAAGCCGTTGCCGACTCCCTTCTGACGCAGCACCTCGACGGCCCGGTCCACCGCGTGCCCCTCCGCGAAGCCGCCGAGGTCGAGGCGCGCTCCGACCGCCAGCTCGGCCGTGCCCTTGGAGGGGTTCAGCCGGAGCGCGTCGCAGCGGGCCGCCAGCTTGGCTTGCTCGAGGAGCTCCGGATCGGGCGGTCCGGTCGGACCCCCGGCCGGAGTGGTGCTGCGCAGCCCCCAGGCTTCGTAGAGGTCGCGGCCCAGGGGGCCGTGGGCTCCTTCCGACCAGAAGCAGAACTCCTGGGCGCGGACCAGGAGCGGCATGAGCCGCGGATCGACCGCGTGCGGACCCTGCCCGGCGCCGGCGTTCAGGGCGTCAGGCTGGGTGAGACGCTCGATCTCGGCGATCTCGGCGAGGGCGGCCTGGATGGCGGTCCGGGCCGCCTCCTGCGGGAGGTCCCGGACCTCGATCTCCGCCGGCCTGCCGAATGCCGTGGCGGCGATGCGGACCGGCCGGACTTCCTGGGAGGACGCCTGGATCTGGACCTGGGGCGGCGGCGCGCCGGCCCCGAGGAGCAACAGCAGACTGAAGGACAACATGGAGAGATGATACGCGTCTTCTCGCCCCGAAGGGGCGACGGCAGGTAGCCCCGGGCTTCAGCCCATACCGTTACACACATCTTGGCCTTGAGCAGTACGCCCCGACCGGGGCGACGGCATGGGCCAGGGGCGTAAGCCCCGCAGCGGGGCGGGGGGCTCCGGCACGCGCTCGGGCCTCTGCCG
>JBJMGZ010000147.1:0-3409 GCA_045807605.1 Thermoanaerobaculia bacterium
AAGGACGCGGTGGTCTGCTACCGCTGCGATACGGTGTACCGGGACGCCGTGCCCGGGCCGCGCCAGGGGGACTTCGACCTCCTGCGGCACGACGTGCTCAAGTACGGCAAGAACTGGGCGGACCAGAAGGAAGAGTGAGACCCCCTCTCCCCCGCGCAGGCGGGGGAGAGGGCCGGGGAGAGGGGGGATGGGATCAACTCTTCAAGCGGGGACCATCTCCTCCACGCCGGCCGCGGAGCGCAGCTCCTCGGCCCGGTCGGTGCGCTCCCAGGTGAAGCCCTCCTCCGAGCGCCCGAAGTGGCCGTAGGCCGCGGTCGCACGGTAGATCGGGCGGCGCAGGTCGAGGTACTCGATGATGCCGCGCGGGGAGAGCGGGAAGTGGCTGCGGACCAGCCGCTCCATCTCGGGCTCGCTGATGCGGCCGGTCCCGAAGCTGTCGACGCGCACGGACACCGGCTCGACGACGCCGATGGCATAGGCGAGCTGCACCTCGGCGCGCTCGGCGATGCCGGCCGCGACCAGGTTCTTGGCCACGTGGCGCGCCATGTAGCAGGCCGAGCGGTCCACCTTCGTCGGATCCTTGCCCGAGAAGGCGCCGCCGCCGTGACGGCCGTAGCCGCCGTAGGTGTCCACGATGATCTTGCGGCCGGTCAGGCCGCAATCGCCGTGCGGGCCGCCGGTCACGAAGCGGCCGGTCGGATTGATGTGGTAGACCGTCCCGGCATCCAGCAGCTCGCCGGGGATCGTCGCCTTCACGATCTTCTCGACGACCGTGTCGCTGATCTCCTCCTGGGAGACGTCGGGGTCGTGCTGGGTGGACACGACCACGGTGCGCACGCCGACCGGCCTCTTGCCCTCGTACTCCACCGTCACCTGCGACTTGCCGTCGGGGCGCAGCCAGGCGATCTCGCCGTCGCGCCGCGCCGCGGCCAGGCGGCGGGTCAGGCGGTGGGAGAGGAGGATCGGCAACGGCATCAGCTCCGGGGTCTCGTGGCAGGCGAAGCCGAACATCAGCCCCTGGTCGCCCGCGCCGCCCGTGTCGACTCCCTGGGCGATGTCCGGCGACTGCCGGTTGATGGTCAGGAGGACCTTGCAGCTCCGGCTGTCGAAGCCGAAATCGGAGCGGTCGTAGCCGATGTCCTGGACGACCTGGCGGGCCACGCCCACGAAATCGACGTGCGCGTGGGTGGTGATCTCGCCCGCAAGGACGATCATGTCCGTGGTGACCAGGGTTTCGCAGGCCACGCGCCCGGTGGCGTCCTGGCGCAGCACCTCGTCCAGGATCGCGTCGGAGATCTGGTCTGCCACCTTGTCGGGGTGGCCCTCGGTCACGGACTCCGACGTAAACAGGTGGGCCTCATGTTCGTTCATCGTCGCACCTCTATCCTGGGGGGTTCCCGTTCGAAACTGGCGGCGCATGCTACCAAGGGTCGCGGGAGCCGGTCAAACACGGCCGGCCTACGACTCTAAGAGTGCCTGTCCCGGCCGAAACGGGACTCAGCGGATGGGCCGGCTCTCCAGCACGCCGTAGAAGAGGCTGGAGATCGCGTGCAGCGTGGAGGTGGCGACCGCCTTGCGCCGCGTCTCCAGGCCGCCGGTGAGCGCCCGGATCATGCCGCCGCCCCGCCGCGTGCCGGGGATGGCGAACGGGATCTGCGCGCTGTCCAGCCCTGCGATCAGGCGGTCGGGAAGCTGCACCGACCCGCTGGAGCCCCAGGCCTCGCCGAGCGGAGCGCGCACCACGGCCCAGTTGCGGATGAAGTAGCGCAGGCTGCCGTCGACCTCCAGCGCCTGGATGCCGCCCTCCGCCGCCAGGTAGAAGTGGTAGAGCTCCCCGAGCCGCTCCTCCATCTCGCGGACGTAGCTCTTCGCCAGGGCCAGGGTCTCCTCGTCGGAGACCGGCAGCCCGATCGGCGGCGGCTCCACGGCCTGGGCCACGACCGACACCGGCACGATCTTGTCGTGGCCGTCGTGGAAGTAGCGCAGGAACGCGTCGCGGACGCCGAGCAGGGTCTCCGGGTTGTTCCCGGCCACCGCGATCTCGACGCCCGATTGGAGCTTTTGCCAGAAATTCCTAAGATCTGTCGCCATGATTAGCAGCCGTCACAATCCAAAATTAAAGGATATTCGCCGTCTCCGGCGGAGTAAAGGCGACCACGCCCTGCTGGAGGGGCCTCACCTGGTCGGGGAGGCGGTCGCCGCGGGCTACGAGCTGGAGACCGTCCTGGCCACTGCGGCCTGGCTGGAGACCCCCGAAGGGCTGCGCCTCGCCCGCCATCTCCCGATCGCGCCCCTGGAGATCGAGCCCTCCCTGCTGGAGGAGCTGACCGACTCCGATTCTCCCCGCGGCATCCTCGCCGTGGCCCGCCTCCCGCGCTCCGGCGTCGGGTCGCTGCCCGTCCGCGCCGGCGGAGTCTATCTCTTTCTGGACGGATTGCAGGACCCCGGCAACCTGGGAGCGCTCGCGCGGGTGGCGGAGGCCGCCGGAGCCGCCGGGCTCGCCCTCTCTCCGGGCACGGCGCACCCGAACCATCCGCGCGCCCTCCGCGCCTCGGCGGGCAGCCTGCTGCGGCTTCCGGTGGCCGTCGCAGCCGAAGCCGAGGCGCTCGACCGCCACCTGGCGCCCGTCCGGCCGCGCTGGCTGGCGCTGGTCCCCCGCGAGGGCGAAGATCTGTGGCGGGCCTCCCTGGACGGCGCCCTGGTGCTCGCCCTGGGCGCGGAGGGCCCCGGCCTCTCCACCGCTCTCCTGGAGCGCGCCGACCTGCGGCTGTCGATCCCGATCGAGCCGCCGGTCGAGTCGCTCAACGCCACGGTCGCCGCCGCCCTGGTGCTCTTCGAGGTAAAGCGCCGACGTGGTTTAATACCGCGGTCATGAGAATCGGCATCGGCTCGGACCATGCGGGCTACCGCTACAAGGAAGAGATCAAGCGCCACCTCGCCGGCCTCGGGCATGAGGTGCGCGACTTCGGCACGGACTCGGAGGAGTCGGTGGACTACCCCGTCTACATCCACCCCGTGGCCGAGGCGGTCGCCGCCGGCGAGTTGGAGCGCGGCATCGTGCTCGGCGGCTCGGGCAACGGCGAGGCCATGGCCGCCAACCGCGTGCGGGGAGTGCGCTGCGCCCTGTGCTGGAACGCCGAGTCCGCCCGCCTCGGCCGCCGGCACAACGACGCCAACATGATCGCGCTCGGCCAGCGCATGATGACGCTGGAGACCGCCCTGGATATCGTCCGGATCTGGCTGGAGACCCCGTTCGAAGGCGGGCGCCACGTCCGGCGCATCCAGCTCCTCGACGCCTGAGCGGCGCCTTCACCGGCCGTCGGTCTCGACCATGAAGAGCTGGAGAGGCGCTCCGGTCGACCGGAAGGCGATCTCCACCGCTTTCGCGGCCGGGAGAGCCACCTCGACG
>JBJMGZ010000148.1:0-4048 GCA_045807605.1 Thermoanaerobaculia bacterium
CGCGTCGTACTGGCCAAGGATCGCGCCTCAGTGCCCAGGATCGATTGGGTCCGACCCGGCGGGAGGCCCGTCATCACGCTGGAGCTTTCCAACTACCAGCCTGTCGAAGGAAGCTCTCGACGCTTTCCCTATCACATCGTCATGACGAGCTTCGACAAGGACGGCACGCGGCTGGTCAGCGTCCACTACATGGTGAAAACTCTCCGGCTGAACGCGCCTGTCGAGGCGCGGACGTTTACAATCCCATTTGAGGCGGCGAAGACCGTGATCGACGAGGACGTGCCCACGTACCTCAAGCACTATCAACTGGCGGTCGATCCTCCAGAGTGAACAGCCCTCTGGGAGGAGCCCGGAACTGCTTCTTGACCTCTTTCAGGAACATCGATTAAAGTCCTCTCGGAGGACAAGGGCCATGAAAAAACTCCTTCTCGCAATTCCCTTCTTCCTGGCGGTCGCCGCTTCTGCTCAACCGCCGCAGGTGGTGTCCAAGTCCGAGGTCAACGTAGCCGGGGAGGTTGAAGCGGTCGAGACCCTGGATGCCACCCCGCTGTACCGGCTGACCGTGAACCTTGATCCTCGCAGGCACTCGGTCGGGACGAGCGTGGAGTACGAGATCTTCACTGCGGCGGGTGCCGCTGCCGGAGGAGGGATGTTCACGATCCGTCCCGAGATGTTGAGCGCCGATGGCGGCTCGATCTCGGTGCTCACCGGATTTGGCGGCCTGGAGCTGGGTGCCGGTTCCCGGATCGTCGTCCAGCTCGTGGACCTGGCCGCAGCGGCCCCCCCGGCAGGCCCGAAGCGCGCGATCGGCGCCAGCGGCATCGTCGATACCTGCACGACCTATTGCGACCGCTGTGCCGACAAGGCGCAAGCCCTCTGCGATCAGGGCGTGTCGACCTACGACTGCAGTTGCGGTGCTGAAAGCCGGACCTGTCACTTCACCTGCTTCAGGAAGACCTAGACCTCACGGCGCGAACTGCAAGCCCGGCGTCCATTCGAGCTTCCTGAGGAAGCCCACCACCTTCTGCACCAGGATCGGCGTTGCCAGCTCCTGGCGGCAGGCCGACTCCAGGAAGCGGACGGCCCGCTGCGCTTCCAGCTTGACCTTCAGCTCGTCGAAGGTGTCGAGCACCTCCTCGGCCATCTCGCGCACCTCGGCGCTCCTCCCCTGGCGCAGCCAGACCTCCATCAGCTCCAGGCCCAGCAGCGCGGCGTCGTACTCCATCCCGCGCTCAAGAAAACGCCTGCGCACCTCCACGAACGTGGCCTCCGCCTGTTCGAGGCTGCCCAGGCCCGCGGAGATCTTGCCCTCGACCACCTGAAGCCTGAGCAGGTTGACCGGCTCGTCCGCGAGCTTCCGGCGGAGGCCGCTTTCGAGCAGCAGGCGCCGCGCCTCCTTGAGCTTGCCGCAGTCCACCAGGGCGTGCAGGAGGCTCTCCTCTCCGTGTACCAAGAGCTGCGGGTCGCGCTCGGGATCGAGCATCACGAGTCCCTTGCGGAAGAGCTTGACCGCATCCTCGGGCCGGCTGTCGTAGTGGGTGCAGATTCCCCTGCTGATCAGGGCGCGGCCGGCGAGGTCGCGCTCGCCGCACTCCTGGTAGAGCCCGTGCACCGTGTCGAGGATGTCGATCGCCTCGGGCAGCCGCCTCTGGGTCCTGCGCAACGAGGCCAGGAGGTCGAGCACGCGGGCCATGACGAGCGGGTCTCCCGACCGCTGGTCGTAGAGGAGCGCGGCCTCGGCGAACTTCTCCTCGGCGCTGTCGAGCTGGTCGTTGACCCGGTACGCGTTGGCGTACTCGGCCAGGGCGCGGATGCGCAGGTCCGCGATCTGCCCCGGGCTGTAGAGATCCGGGTCGAGGTGGCGCGAGGCGAATTCGGCGAGGAAGGCGAGCTCGAGCATTTCGTGGGGCGCGCGGTACCGGGCTTCGTGGCTCAACCGGATGAGCGCCTCGACCAGCGGCCAGCTCGGCGCGTCGTCCATCTCATGGAGCGCGTCCAGGTCCTTGCGGAGCCGCTCGACGGCCTCGCCGATCTGCCGCCGCTCCTCCTGCCAGCGCGGGGCCGCAGCGGAGACCTTCGCGAAGACGCGGTCGATCACCTCGTCATAGGCGGCCTCCTCCTCCGTCGAGGGAGCCGCCGGTGGAAGGGCCATCTCGAAGAGGGCGGGAGCGTAGAGGCCGAGCCGCGCCCGGCAGGCGAGGCAAGGACCCAGGAGATGCCGCAGCACCCGGTGGTGCTCCGCCGTGCGCAGCTCTCCGGAAAGCAACCTCGCGACCTCCTCGTCGGTTACGTGCCGCACGCGTTCCTCCCTCTTGAAGCCCTTCCCCGTGATTCTCTCAGAGGGCGACGCGTCGTGTCAAAAGAGGCCCGGAGGAGGCAGCCACCCCCGGGCGGGGAAGCGCTAGCCGTTCGGGTCGATGCTCCAGCCGTCATCCGGGTGAGACGCGGGCTGGCCGTCCTCTTCCTGGCTGCGGGGGCAGCCGTTCGGGTCGATGCTCGCTCCTTGGTCGCAACTGGGCGCGGTGACCGCGCTCCAGATCCAACTCCACAGGCTGCCGAGCCCCTGCTCCGGCGGCAGGCCGAGCAGCGCCGCCAGCGCGAGCGCGCCGGCGAGAGTTCCTCCTCTCCGCAACATGAATTCCTCCCTCTCCCGCGGCCCGCGCAGGGCCGGAATTGGCCGGGGCGTCCGCGGACTTGCTCCGAGCGGCTTCTAGTGTGCCCTCTCTTGCGCCGGCAAGCAGGTCCTCTTGCTCCACGGGCAAGACGGCTCCCGGGCGCCCCGCCGATCCGCTCTTCCCTCTCTGCGGAAAATGTAGCCCCTGTCCGGAAGCTCGCCAACGCTTGCCGCCGCCGGCGGACAAGCGCGCCGCCTCCGGCCCGGTTTCCCCGTTCCGCCGACAAGTTGCTGCTTTTCGGTGCAAGCTCAGAAAAAAAGCTTGACATTCAGACGGAACTCGGCAGAATCCGCCGCATGATCAAGCCCGCCACCGACGAGATCGATCTCCGGGCGCTCGGCTCCCGGATCGTGGAGCTGCGCTCCTCCCGCGGCTGGAAGCAGGTCGAGCTGGGCCGGCGCGCCGGCATCGAGCCGCCGCGGCTGTCGCGCCTCGAAAACGGGCGCTCCGCGCCCACTCTCGCGGAGCTGGCCCGTCTGCGGGAAGCCCTGGAAGCCGGTCTCGATCAGATCGTCTTCGGGGATCCGGCGGCCAGCGCGCTACGGCGGCTCGCGGCCGAGCTGAAGGCCCCGGACGCGCGCGGCGGGATCGAGACCCTGGAGCGCCTGCTGCACTACCTGGTTCTCGGCTATCGGGCCGAGCACGGGGAGGCGGCATGAGGCATCCGGAGCGCGAGGCGCTCGATCCCTTCCTGCACGATCTGGACACAAGCTCTGCCGGCCTCCTCCTCCACCTGCTGCGCTGCGAAGCGTGCGCGGCGCACGCCCTCGGCTCCCTGGCGCCGCCGGAGCAGGCCCGGGGGCTGCTCGGCCTACGGCGAGAGGCCGCGCCTATCGATTACTCCTCCCTCTGGGAACGGATCGAGGAGACGAGCCGCAAGGCCTCGGCCCGCCTGCGGGAGGAGCGCTCCGAGGCCGAGCCCCTGCTGCGGAGCCTCCTGCGCCGGCCCCAGGCGGAGCGGTTGCAGCTCGTCCGCCGCAGCTCGCGCCACCGTTCCTGGGCGCTGGCGGACCTCCTGCTCGACGAGGCGCGGAGCCAGCCCCCGGAGCGCCGCGAGGAGCTGGCGCGGCTGGTCCTTGCCATGGGCGCCGAGGGGCTTCAGCCGCACGCCGAGCGCGTGGTGGACGACCTCCTCGGCGCGGCCGGGTGCGAGGTGGCGGAGTCGCTCCGGCTGCGCGGCGAGCTGTCCGAAGCCGAGGCTGCGTTCCGGCGGGCCGCCCGGCACCTCCACGACTCGGCGGACACGCTCGGGCGTGCCACTTTCTGCCACCTGCTCGCCGCCCTGCGCCGGGACGAAGGCCGGACCGACGAGGCCTTCGCCCTTCTCGTGCGGGCGGCCGAGCTGCTGGAGGACTCCGGCAACCGCAACGCCC
>JBJMGZ010000149.1:0-5202 GCA_045807605.1 Thermoanaerobaculia bacterium
CATCGCGGCTGCGAGGGCAGAGCTGATGTGCTCGGCTTCCCACTCGAACATGGTCGCGGTGAGATTGCGCTCAACGCGACCGAGAAAAGCCTTCAGGTTGGGAAATCCCGAGTCGGGGCTCACATGGAAGATCGCCCGCATTCTTTCCCTGAGACGTTCGAGGGAGAGGTCCGGAGGTTCGCGATAGCGGCCTGGTCTCGCCCTTTCCGTCAATGCCGCGAGGTCGACGCCCAGGTGTTCCAACTGGTCGGCCAGGGCCGCCGTGCGGACGTCGACCCCGACGCCGAGAATCTGCGGGGGGATCAGCGGCTTGCCTTCCGCAAGGACCTCGGCCGCAGGCTTCTTCTCCCGTAGCTCGACGACCACCACCTTCTCGTCCGTGATCCATCCGCGCTTGAAGCGATAGCCGAGGCGGACCTCGAGGACGTCAGGGTTTCCGGCGAGCGTTTCGCGAGCGGCGCGCAACGCATTCTCGTAGGAGTCTCCTGCGATCACGCCGGCCGATATCGGAGCGGAGCCGCCCGGCAGGATCGCGCCTCCCACTTTCACGGTGATCTCGATGGGAATCTGCATCTGGAAGGTGTAAGTACCCGGCGCGGTGGCCTGGAGCGGCGGCGGCGGCGGGGGAGCGGCACTTCGCAGCGAGGTCGCGCCAGGAAGCTCCCCCTGCTGAACTCGCCGCAGGAGATTCCGGATCTTCGGCGCCGGGACGGCGAAGTTGGCCTCCAGGAAAAGGCCTGAGAAGTGCAATCCCACGGCCTCGGCGGTTCGGAGGTCCACCAGGAGGGAGCCGGAGTTTCCTCCCAGGGTCGAACAGTCATGTTCCAACTCGTCGGGCCGGACCTCGATCACTTGGCCGGGGGCCAGGCGCTTCTTGTCATAGACATCGCCGAAGATCTGCCGCACGAGATCCTGGTCGGGGACGCGCGAGTCCCGCGCCGGATAACCGATCGTCGCGACGAAGAGGTCCTCGGCGACTTCCTCCGCCAGCACGACGAAAGGCGGAAGCGGCCGGTCCCCGGCGGCTCGCGTCACCCGCAGAAACGCCACGTCCGGCTCAGCCGGCGGCGCGATCCAGAGGATCTGGGTCAGCCCATATTCCAGGCTCGTCTGGCGCTGATCCTCCTCCAGGAAGTCGATGCGCGCCGTCATCGGACCCCCATTGATCCCCGGGCGGAAGATGAACCCCCTGCCGCTCAAGCGTCCAAATTCGCGAGCGACGTGCCGGTTCGTGACGAGGATGTCTTCTGCCACGAGCCAGCCGGTCCCCACCCAGGTGTAGTCGGGATTGTTGTTCACTTCCACTCGGCCGACGGCGGGGATGACACGATCCAAGCCGGCCTGGGCAGCCAGAATTCGTTGCGCCCAGACCTGGCTGTCGGGCCCGAGGAATTCGGTCGTGGCGCGGTTGTCGCGAACGGTCAGGACGGGCCGGGCGTTGGGCCGCACGATGGTTTCTGCGATCCTGCGTCCCTGTGCGGTGGCGGTCTCGTCTTCGGCAACCAGCGGCAGCTCCACGGCGAGGTTCATCGCTCGGGCCGCTACGGCAACCCGCTCCTCCAGGGGAGGCCCTGCCATCTTCTCTCTCAGCTCCTCGAACAGCTCGGGGTCGCGGCGGGCATACTTTTGCAGCGGTCCTTCGAAATCCCTGTTGCTGAGCGGACTCATGAGAAGCCTCCTTCGACGGTCCTGGAAGGCGCTGACCGTCGGGACTTCTCCAGACGGACCGGCTATCTCGTTTTCAAGGCTCCCGATTTTCGGCGCCGGCCGGGAGCGCCACCGTGATCTCCTCGTCGCCGCGGATCTCAATGGTCTCGGAATGGACCGGGCCCGTGGGGAGCATGACCGTCAGCGTGTAGGTCCCCGCGGGGAGGCGCTCCAGGCGGAAGGTGCCGTCGTGGGCGGTCTCCCCCTGTCCTCCGCCCGGGCTCTCCGGATTGGTGCCGAAGACCTGGACCTGGGCTCCGGGCAGCGGGCTCCGGCCGAGCAGCACCCGTCCGGTCAGCGTGAAGCCGGAAGGGAATTCCAGGTCCTGGACGACCTCCACCTCTCCGGGGCTCACCTCGACCCGGGCTGTGACCACGCCGGAAGAGCCGAAGTGGGCCATCAGGTCCCACGTTCCGGGAGCCGCGTCCTGGATGCGGTAGCTCCCCGACGGATCCACGACCCCCTCCAGGGAAGCCCCCGCGTCCGGCGAGAACGCCCATACCTTGATCCGACTCCCGGCGAGGGGATCGAGGCCGAGCAGGCGCCCCCGGATCACCGTGCCCGGACCGAGCCGCAGCTCCAGGCCCGCGACCGGAGCGCCGTCCACCCGCACTTCCGGAATTGTTGCGGGGGCGAAGCCCTGGCGGGTGCCCAGCAGCCGGTACTCGCCGTCGGGGACGCCCTGGAGCACGAAGGAGCCGTCCGCGGAGCTGACCGCCTGAGAGTCCGGCTGGAAGATCATCGGAGCTTCGCTCTCCCCCGGTGCAGCCCTGAGGAAGAGGCTCGCGCCCGGGACGGGAGAGCCCAGGCTGTCCACGACCCGGCCCGAGACCTCGGACCCGTCCGGGAGCTTGAGGTCGAGCCGGTTCCTGCCCGGCCGGACCTCGAAGGCCACGCTGGCGCTCGGGCCGCCGCGGAGGGTGGCCTGGATTTCCAGGGGGCCCGGCTCCAGGTCGGAGATCTCGTAATGCCCCTCGTCGTCGGTCGGGACCGCCATGCGGACGCTCATCGGATCCCGCCCCTGGACGAACACGCTGGCCCGGGACATGGGAGCGCCCCGGCCGTCCTGCACGAATCCCTCCAGGTATGTCCCCGGCTCCAGGGCGATCTCGACCGGCGGGGCCTGCCCCTCCTCCGGGACCTGGAGCTGCGACTGCCGGGTCTTGTAGCCGGAGGCGATCACCGTGACGTAGGCCGTCCCCGGCTTGGCGCCTGAGAGGACGAACCGTCCCTCCGGGTCCGTCGTCGCGTGGCCGGGCCGGCGCTCCCAGCCGCCCCCGAGCGGAGCGCCGGTCCCTTCGCCGAGGTAGAGCCGGGCGCCGGGGATGGGCTCGCCCAGGGCGTCCGTCACCCTCCCCTCGACGCTGCGCGGACGGACGAGGCGGATGCGCAGCGGCTGGGCGGTCGGGATCTCGACGCCGGGCATGTCCGCGGAGGCGAGCTCGTCGTGCACGACCTGGATGCCGATCCGTGCCCCGCGCGGCAGGTCGGCGAGGCGGAAGCGGCCGTCCGCGCCGGTGTCGACCGGCTCCCGGCTCATGACGACGCGCTCCTCCCCGGGGAAGCCCTCCGCCCCGAACGGGGTCAGGACGACGTGGGCCCCCTGGACAGGCCGGTCGCGCTCGTCCACCACGATCCCCTCGATCGCGGCTCCGGGCAGGAGCGTGATCTCGCCGAGGTCGGCCTGCGGCTCGCTCTCCGGAATGAGGATGCCGGACACGAAGGCCGCGGCGAAGCCCGGCCGTGCCGCCTGCAGCTCGAACCGGCCGGGGCTCACGTGCGGGAGCCGGAAGCCGCCCCGGGCGTCCGACACCGCGCTGAAGGCCAGCGCCGGTCCGGGCGTCGGGTCCTCTCCGGCGGCCGTCAGGGTGAGCTCGGCGCCCGCGACCGGCAGGCCCTGCCCGTCGACCACCCGGCCCGCGGCGACCGTGCCGCCGCGCAGGACGAGGCGGACGGGCGCCGTGGAATCGGCGAGCCGGCGCGCGGGCGCGAACCCCTCCTTGGCCGCCAGGACCGTGTGGATGCGGCCGGCCGGGACCTGCCGGATCAGGAACCGGCCGTCCGGACCGGTCACGGACGTTTTCGTCTCCATCCGGGCTCTCAGGTGCTCGGCCGGGTTGGTGAGGGTCTCGATCTCCGCGCCTTCGACCGGCTTGCCGGCCTCGTCGACGACCTGGCCGGAGAGGGCGGCGGCGGGTCCCAGCAGGAGGGTGATCGGCGCGTTCGCATCCCGCTGCCAGCGGAAGAGGCTGCGCGTGAACCCGGCCGCCGCGGCCTCGATTCGCCCCCGGTCGCCCGAGGGGGCACGCAGCTCGAAAGTCCCGCCGGAGCCGATCCGCACCCACACGGTGCCGCCGTTCCAGACCAGGGCGCCGGCGATCGGCTCGCGCGACGACGCCTCCAGGACCTTGCCAGATGCGGAGGTCGGACTCCGCAGGGTGAGCACGGGGACGTCCGTTCCCTCGCCGGCCTCGACCGTCATGACGACCTCGATCCGCAAGCCTCTGGAATCCTCCGCGAACAGGCCGATCTCATCCTTCAGGGGGACGGGGAGCGGGATCCGCCCGTCCTCGCCGGTGAGCCCGTACGGCCATCCCCGGCGGGCCAGGCGGACGAGCGCGCCAACCGCCGGCTTGCCGTCGGCGCCCCGGAATTCGACCGTCCGGGTGCGCTGGGCAGGGAAGCGGATCGTCTGGGAAGCGCCCGTGGGATTCGTCGAAGCCGTGGCATAGCGTCCCGGCGTGGTGACGACGAGGGCGAGCGCTTCGCCCTCGGCGCGGAGGAAGACGGCCTTGCCTTCCGCATCCGTGACCGCGCTGCGCCCGGCCGCGCGCCAGTCGCCGCTCTCCGGCTTGAGAGGGAGCGCCTGGATCGTGACTCCGGCGAGGGGCTGGCCGTCCGCGCCGACCGCTTTCACCTCCAGGGGCGAGGCCGGTGACAGCTCGACGGGCGGCAGCTCCATGTCCTCGACCAGGAACGTGAGGAAGCCCTCCAGGGCCAGGTGGCCCTCGGCGCGCACCACGACGGAGTAGAAGCCTGTGTCCGGGGCCTCGAGCGCGAACGAGCCGTCCGCGCGCGGCTTTGCCGAGGCGATCGGCGGAACGGTTTCGCCCTTCAGCCAGCGGAGCGCCTCCGCGTGCTCGACCGCCCAGGGACGCAGCTCGACCTGGGCGTCCTTGGGCGGATGGAGGATCTTGCCGGTGATTCGGAGGGGACCGGCCGCGGCCGGAATCGCGCAGAGCGCGAGAAGGAGAGCGAGCACACCGGGCCTGGGACGGATCATCGTCACCTCCGAGGGTTCATGCTGAGGTCTACGCGGCGGGCGGCAGCCCTGTCTATCCACGGAAAGGCCCCAAGTGCGACCTCGAGGTGTACCGGTAACGTGCAGACCGTCGTCCGGAAGGTCTAGAATATCAGCCAACCATAAAGGAAGGAGGAAGAGAATGACCTCCTCGCTTCGCGTCATCGTCTTGAAGCCCGGCAAGTACGGCGCCG
>JBJMGZ010000150.1:0-5823 GCA_045807605.1 Thermoanaerobaculia bacterium
AGGGCGTGGAGGGGCACGAACGTGGCCGGCACCATGACCTCCGGGAGCCTGCCGCGGAGCCACTCCCGGAGCCGGCCGGGCTCCTGCTCCAGCTCGTGATACGCGACCAGCCGGTCACCCCGCACCACGACGGCCGCCTCGCGCACGCCGGGGCACTGCCGCAGCACCGCCTCGATCTCCCCCGGCTCGATGCGGAAGCCGCGGAGCTTCACCTGGTGATCGATCCGCCCGAGGAACTGGAGGTTCCCCTCCGGCAGCCAGCGCGCCAGGTCGCCGGTCCGGTAGAGCCTCTCCCCCTCGCCGAACGGGTTGGGCACGAAGCGCTCGGCGGTCAGCCCCGGGCGTCCGCGATAGCCCCGGGCCAGCCCGTCGCCCGCCAGACAGAGCTCGCCCGCCACGCCGACGGGAACGAGCCGGAGGTCGCGGTCCAGTACCCAGGCGCGCGTGTTGGCGATCGGCGCGCCGATGTCCGGCGCGGTTTCCCCCTCGAGAGCGACCCGGCCGGCCGTGGCCACGACCGTGCTCTCCGTCGGACCGTAATGGTTGAACAGGTGGAACGGGAGCTCCGGAGCCGGCCGCAGCCGCAGCCGGTCGCCGCCGGTGAGCAGGCAGCGCAGGGCGAGCCCCTCGGGGAACGGCCCGGCGAGCACCGCCTCGGCCAGGGGCGTGGGCAGGAAGGAGACCGTGATCCGCTGCTCCGCCATCCAGGCGAGGAGCGCGGCCGGCGAGAGGACCGTCTCCGGTGGCGGCACGTGGAGCGAAGCGCCGCAGGTCAGCGCCGCCCAGGTCTCCCAGACCGAGGCGTCGAAGCCGGGGCCGGCCACGAGCGCGGTCCGGTCCGAGGGTCCCAGGCCATAGGTCCGGACGTGCCAGGCGATCAGGCTGGAGAGGCCGCGGTGGCGCAGCTCCGTGCCCTTGGGCGTGCCCGTCGAGCCCGAGGTGTAGATGACGTAGGCCAGCAGGTCGGGATCGAAAGCCGCGGGCGGCGGCATGTCCCCATTCTCCGGCAGCGCCGTGAGCTCCAGGAGCGCCCCCGAGTCCTCCAGGATCCACCGCGCCCGCTCCTCCGGGTTGGTGGGATCGATGGGCAGGTAGGCGCCCCCGGCCAGCAGCGTCCCCAGGGCCGCGATGATCAGCTCGGGAGACCGCTCCATCCTCAGGGCCACGACCGTCTCGGGTCCTACCCCTGACAACCTGCCCGCGAGGCGGCCTGCCCGCCGGGCGAGCTCGCCGTAGGTGAGCCGGCCGCCGGGCCACTCGACCGCGAGTGCGTCCGGCGCGCGCTCCGCCTGGCGCAGGAAGAGGCGGTGGACCGGCTCTTCCGGGATTTCGGCCGCGGTCCGGTTCCACGAGGTCAGCTCCGCGATTTCGGCCGGGCTCAGCAGCGGCAGCTCGGAAATCCGGACGTCCGGCGCGATTCCTTCGAGCAGCGTCTGCAGGTGCCCCAGCCAGCGGCGCACGGTCGCCTCGTCGAAGAGGTCGGCGGCGTACTCGGCCCGCGCGCGCCAGCCCTCTTCCCCCGCCTCCACCCGCAGCCAGAGGTCGAGCCTGGACGTGCCCGGGTGCAGCTCCTCGATCCCGCCCTGCCGGCCCTCTCCCAGGTCCAGGGGGGGCAGGGCCTCCTCGAAGGAGAAGGCCATCTGGACGAGCGGCGGGCGGGAGAGGTCCCGTTCCGGCGCCAGCTCGGATACGAGGCGCTCGAAGGGAAGGTCCTGGTGGGCCTGGGCGAGCAGCGCGGCTTCGCGCACCTGGGCGAGCGCGCCGGCGAAATCCGGCTCCTCCGACAGGTCCGTGCGCAGGACCAGGGTGTTGGCGAAGAGGCCGACGAGGCCCTCGGTTTCCGGCCGGCTCCGGTTGGCCGCGGGCGAGCCCACGGCCACGTCGCTCTGCCCGGTGAGGCGGTGGAGGAGGACCTGCCAGGCGGCGAGGAGCTGCAGGAACGGCGTCGCCCGCCGGTCGCGGGGGAGAGCCGGCAGCGCGGCGGAGACGAGGCCGCCGCGGAAAGACTGGGCCGCGGGGCGCGGCCGGTCCGTGGGCAGGTCCAGCGGAGTCAGACCGGCGAGCCTGCCGGTCCACCAGGCGAGCTGCCGGTCGAGGATTTCCGCGGGCCAGCGGCGCTGCCAGCACGCGTAGTCGGCATACTGGACCGCGAGCTCCGGCAGGGCCTCCCCCCGCAGCAGGGCCGACATCTCGCGGGCCAGAACCCCGAGCGACCAGCCGTCCGCCACGATGTGGTGGAGGACGACGAGGAGCCGCTGCTCCTCCGGCCCGAGCCGCAGGAGGAGGGCGCGCAGTAGAGGCCCGCGGGCGAGGTCGAAGGGCCGCCGCCCCTCTTCGGACGCCAGCCGCCTTGCCTCGCGGTCCGCGTCCGGGAGCGCCGACAGGTCCACCACCGGGATTGCGATGGGGACGGCCGGGCCGATCTCCTGGTACGGCTCGCCGCCGGTCGTGGGGAAGGTGGTGCGCAGCGCTTCGTGGCGGGCCACGATCGCCGACAGGGCCGCGCGGCTCGCCGCCGGGTCCAGGGAGCCGGGGAGGCGCACCAGGCCCGGCATGTTGTAGACCGGGCTGTCCGGGGCGAGCCGGTGGAGGAACCAGAGCCCCTGCTGGGCGAAGGAGAGCGGCAGCCGCTCCTCCCGGGGCGCGCATGGCATGGAGGAGGAAGGGACGCCCGTCAGGCTGCGCAGCCTGCGGGCGAGCCCGGCGGCGGTCGGCTGCTCGAAGAGGACGTTGAGCGGCAGCTCGATCCCCAGGGCCTGCCGCACCCGGGTCGCGACCTGCGCGGCCAGGAGGGAGTGGCCGCCGAGACCGAAGAAGTCGTCCTGCGGTCCGATCCCCTCGCGGCCAAGAACCGCGCCGAAGATCCCGGCCAGGAGCTGCTCCATCCCGTCGCCGGGCGAGTCGTCGCCGGCGGGCGCGTCCGGCGCGGGATCGGGGAGGGCGCGGCGGTCGATCTTGCCGTGCGGTGTGAGCGGCAGCGCGTCGAGCCGCTGGAAGAGCGCGGGCACCATGGCGAGGGGCAGACGCTGCAGGAGGTGCTCGCGCAGCTCCGAGGGTGTCGCGGGGGTCGCCGGATCGCCGGTCCACCAGGCGGCGAGCCGGCCGCCCCGGAGCGCGACCACGGCCTCGCGCACGCCCGGATGGGCGGCGAGCGCCGCCTCGATCTCGCCGGGCTCGATGCGGACGCCGCGCAGCTTGACCTGCTCGTCGAGGCGGCCGAGCACCTCGATCTCGCCATCGGGCCGGCACCGCCCGAGGTCGCCGGTGCGGTACAGACGGCCGCCGGGCTCGAACGGGTCCGGAACGAACGCGGCGGCGGTGCCGGCGGGATCGTCGAGGTAGCCGCGTCCCACCCCCGCTCCCGCGATGCAGATCTCCCCGGGGAACCCGATCGGCTGCGGCTCCAGGTCCGGGGAGAGGACGTGCGGGCGCAGGTTGGGGATCGGCCGGCCGATGGAGGTGTGGACCGCGTGCTCCGGGATCTCCCCGAGGAAGGCATGGCTCACCCGGTCGGCGCACTCGGTCGGACCGTAGCCGTTGACCAGCGGCACCCCCGTCGACAGCCACCGCCGCGCCAGCTCCGGGGAGAGCGCCTCGCCGGTCGAGATGAGCCAGCGCAGGCCCGAGGGCGCGCCGGCCTGGTCGAGGAGAGGGCCGATCAGCGAAGGGACCAGCTCCAGGACGGTGATGCCCCGGCGCTCCACCTCGGCCTTGAGGAGGCCCGGGCTCCCCACGGTTTCGTCCGGCAGGACCTCGACGCGGGCGCCCGCGAGGAGCGGGGCCAGGAGCTGCCAGATGTGGATGTCGAAGCTCTGCGGGGCCGTCTGGCCGACCCGGTCGGCAGGGGAGAGGCCGAGGTCTTGGATCTTGGCCAGGAGATGATTGAGCAGTCCCCGGTGCGGGACGAGAACTCCCTTGGGGTCTCCGGTGGAACCGGAGGTGAAGAGGAGGTAAGCGAGAGATTCGATAGTGCCTGCCACCCGTGATGTAGGGGAGGGGTTTACCCCCTCCCGGGCGGGGGCAAGCCCCGCCCCTACATCCAGCACCCGCCCCGCCCCGCTCAGCTCCAGCATGCGAGCCCGCCGCGCTTCCGGGTGGCTCGGGTTGAGCGGCAGGTAGACCCCCCCTGCCTTCAAGATCCCCAGCAGAGCCACCGCCAGCCCCGTTCCCCGCTCCAGGAGCACCGCGACCGGCTCTTCCGGGCTCAGCCCGGCCAGCGACCGCGCCACCTCGTCCGAGCGTTCGCTCAGCTCCCGATAGCTCATCCCGTCGACCGCCGGCGCGTCCGGGCTCCGGGCGGCCTGCTCCTCGAACAGCTCGGGCACGCTCCGGTCCGGGAGGGGGAGGGCCGTGTCGTTCCACTCCAGGAGCTGCTGCCGCTCGGCCGGGCCGAGCAGCGGCAGCTCCCCGATCCTGCGCTCCGGGTTCTCCGCGGCGGCTTCCAGGAGCGCAACCAGGTGGCCGAGCAGGCGCTCGGCCGTGGCGGGCTCGAACAGGTCCGCGTTGAAGGTGAGCGCCAGCTCGAGGCCGCGGGAGGTCTCCGCCGCCATCAGCTCCAGGTCGAGCTGGGAGGAGCGCCGCTCCAGGGGGAGCGACTCCAGCACCAGCGGCCCGGTGCGCACCACGGCCCCCGCGATCCCCAGCGCGAAGGCGGCGAGGTCGCCCGTCCCCCGCAGATGGGCACGCTGGAAGGCGAGCATCACCTGGAACACCGGCGGCCGGGCCGGATCCCGCTCGGGCTGGAGCCGCTCGACGAGCAGGGGGAACGGATATTCCTGACGGCGGAGAGCGCCGAGCACCACGCCGCGCACCTGCTCCAGGAGCTGGCCGAAGGTGGGCGAGCCCGACAGGTCCGAGCGCAGCACGACCGGGTTCACCAGGTACCCGACCGTGCCGTCGAGCTCCGGCGCCAGCCGGCCCGACATGGGCGATCCCACCAGCAGGTCGGTCTGCCCCGAGGCGCGGTGGAGCAGCACGTCGAGCCCCGCCACCAGGAACGGGAACACCCGGCTCGCGGGCAGCTCCAGCCCGATGCGCCGGGTGCGCGAGCCACCCCGGAAGGACCGTACGGCCGGCCGCGGCCGGTCCGCGGGCAGCTCGCAGACGGGAAGCTCGCCTCCCAGCCGCTTGCGCCAGTACTCCCAGTGCCGCTCCTTCAGGCGCTCCCGCCAGACGAACGCCGAGTAGGGCACGGGCGGAGGATCGTCGAAAGCTCCCTCGTACAGCGGCCCCAGCTCGCGGACGATCACGGCGAGCGATCCGAGGTCGGCCACCAAGTGGTGGATCACCAGGAGGAGGATGTCGTCCTCTCCGGTCCGGAGCAGCCGCACGCGCAGCAGCGGGTCCTTCTCCAGGTCGAACGGCCGTTCCGCCTCCCCCTGGAGGAGCCCCTCCTCCCACTCCTCCTCCCGGAAATCGAGTCCGCCCGCCTCACGCAGTCGCTGCACCGGCCCGTCCGGCGTCTCGTGGAAGCTCAGCCGCAGGGCCTCGTGCCGCTCCGTCAACCGTTCGAAGGCGCGGCGCAGGCGGCCGGCATCGAGCCGGCCCTGATCCCGGCCCCGGATGCGCGCCGCGGCGGCGATGTTCCATGCCGCGGCATCCGGCCGCAACCGTTGCAGGAACCAGAGGGCCTTCTGACCGTGGGAGAGAGGAATCTCGTGCGAATCCAAGGATTGGGATGATAGCTCAAAAGTCCCGGAACGCGTGCCGCGTTCCGTCCGGATGAGTCAGTAAAAACTCTCCGCTCGCTCCTCTCCCCGGTGCAAGTTGTTCCGCAATCCAGCCGGGCACGAAACCGCGCGCGCTCTAGTAGCGTCACTACCG
>JBJMGZ010000151.1:0-10159 GCA_045807605.1 Thermoanaerobaculia bacterium
GGACCGACATGGGCATCTTGGAGCTGGACCGCAAGGCCCTGGTGCTGAACCGGGCCTTCGCCGTCGGCCTGGCCTTCTTCTTCATCGCGGTAGCGGTGCGCTCCTTCGATCGCCGGCAGGCGGATGCGATCAATGTCCTCCACCGCCTTCAGGGGGCGTCGGTCGCCCGTCGGCTCCTGCGGCTGGCGCCCTTCGCCATCGTTCCCCTGATCACGGGCATCCTCCTGTGGCTCGCCGTGCTTGACGGTTTCCAGGGAGAGAACCGGGAGAAGAAGGGCCGCGACTACTGGAAGCAGAATCTGGCCACCTGGAAGGATGCTCCGCAGCCGGACCTCGCTGCCGTAGACCTGGACCTGAAGATCGATCCCGAGAGCCACGGCTTTCACAGCCGCGGCACCTACGAGCTGGTCAACGACCGGAACGAGTCCCTCTCCCGCTTCGCCTTGACCGGCGGGATGCACTGGAAGGACCTGAAGTGGACCTTGCAGGGCAAGCCCTTCAAGCCGGAGGATCGCACGGGCCTCTACGTCTTCAAGGTTCCTCTTCCCCCCGGAGGCCGGGTGCGCGTCGGCTTCGAGATGGATGGGCGGTTCCCCGACGGTATCACGAGAAACGGTGGCGACCTGCCCGAGTTCATCCTCCCCTCCGGCGTGGTGCTGACCAGCTTCCGCCCCACCTTCGTGCCCATGGTCGGTTATGACGAGGACCGCGGCATCAAGAAGGGGGAAAACGACTACGAGCCCCGCGTCTACCCCGACGACTTCTACAAGGGCCAGACCGACTCGCTCTTCGGCTTGAACCGCGCCTTCCGCACGCGGGTGAGCATCACCGGCCCGGCCGCCTACACCTGGAACTCGGTGGGGACGCGGGTGAGCGACACGGTCAAAGGCGGCCTGCGCACCTCGGTCTGGGAGAGCGACCATCCGGTGCGCTTCTTCAACGTGGTGGGCGGCCGCTGGAAGGAGCGGCGGGGTCATGGCACGGCCATCTACTACCACCCGGAGCACGAGTACAACATCGGCGAGATGATCGCCGCCCTGGACGCCTCGCGGCGCTGGTACTCGGAGTGGTTCCACCCCTTCCCCTGGCGCGAGCTGAAGCTCTCGGAGTTCCCCAACCTGGCGGGCTATGCCCAGGGGTTCCCGACCAACATCACCTTCTCGGAGGGGATCGGCTTCCTGACCGAGAGCGACGTCAAGACCGACGCGGTCTTCCTGGTCACCGCCCACGAGACGGCCCACCAGTGGTGGGGCAACATCCTCACCCCCGGCAAGGGCCCCGGCGGGAACATCCTGTCCGAGGGGACCTCCCACTTCTCGACCCTGCTGCTCCTGGAGCAGGTCAAGGGTCCCCGCGCCCGCATGGAGGCCGCGAAGCGGATCGAGGAGAGATACGGCGAGCGGCGGCGCGCCGACGCCGAGCGCGCCCTGGTCCGGAACGACGGCACCCGCGAAGGGGACGAGACCGTCACCTACGACAAGGGGGGCTGGGTGTTCTGGATGCTCCTCCAGCACATGGGGCGGGACCGGGCGCTCGCGGGCATCCGGCAGTTCATGCACGACTGGGCCGGCAACCCGGACCATCCCACGCTCCAGGACTTCCTGGCTTCGATGCGGCCCTTCGCGCCCGATCCGGCCGCCTTCGACGCCTTCGCGAAGCAGTGGTTCTTCGAGGTGGTCCTGCCCGAGTACGAGCTGACCGGCGCCCGCAAGCAGAGAGCCGGCAAGGGGTGGAAGGTCACCGTCCAGGTCAAGAACTCCGGCACCGGCCGCATGCCGGTCGCGGTGGCGGCGGTCCGGGGCGAGCGCTTCGGCGAGGACAACAAGCCGAAACCGGGCTACCGGGACGCCCGCGCCACTCTCACCCTCGGCGCCGGGGAGTCGAAGACCATCACGATCCTCTGCCCCTTCGACCCGGAAAAGGTCATCGTCGATCCCGACGTGCAGGTCCTCCAGCTCCGCCGCAACGGGGCGCAAATGACATTTTGAGCCCGTTTTACGTCTCTAGACGGGGTAGTTGAAACGCGAGGCACCTCCTGATATCATTCCTGTCGATCGATATCGGAGGTCCTCGATGATCCGAACCCTGATCAGTCTGGAAGACGAGGACAAGCGATGGCTCGATCGCAGAGCGGAAGAGGAGAGAACGACCATGGCACAGGTGGTGCGCACCGCAGTGAAACGTTACCGGGAGCAGTGCGAGCGGGAGGCCGGGGAGCCGTCCCTGGAGGAGCTGCTGCGGCGGACCTCCGGCCTGTGGAAGGGTGGAGACGGGCTGGAAGCCCAGCTCCGGCTCCGCGGCGAGTGGGAGGAGGAGGACCGCTGAGGCTGCTGCTCGATTCGGTGATCCTCATCGATCACTTCAACGGCCGGCCCCAGGCCACTCAATACCTGGCCTCGGTCGCCGGCGAGGCGGCAGTCTCCGTGATCACCCGCGCCGAGGTGCTGGCGGGGTTCGACGCCCATGACACGGAAACGGCGGTCCCGGCCTGCAGCCTGCTGGACCGCTTCCCCACCCTGGGGATCGACCTGCCGGTGGCCGACCTCGCCGCGCGCCTTCGCCGGGAGCAGCGCTGGAAGATGCCGGACGCTCTCCAGGCCGCCCTGGCCCAGTACCACGGGCTCAGCCTGGCCACCCGCAACACCAGGGACTTCCCTCCCGACCGCCACCGTTTCGTGGTGGTCCCCTACGCCCTCTGAAACCGGCCTCCTCCTTCCGGCCCGCCCCTTGCAACACAAGGGGTTGGAAGGAAGGAGGGGGACCATGACGCACGACAGCGACACCGCCACCGAAGCGACCGCCGCGGCGCGCCCGCGGGTCGCGGCGCTCAGGAACCTGCGCGGCTACAAGGTTGCCGAGGGGGATCCGGACGTCCGCGGCTGGGAGGTCGCGGGCGGGGACAACCTGCGGATCGGCACCGTGAACGACCTGCTGGTGGATACGGTCGCGGGCAAGGTCCGCTACCTCGACATCGAGCTCGACCCCGGGCTCTATCTTCAGGGCACGGTGACTGGGCTCGGCGGGCTCGGGACCGGGGACGAGCGCCGCCTGGACCCGGACGGCGCACCGGAGCTCGATCCGCTGTCCGAGCCCGACGGCGTGATCGGCCAGGCCGTCGTTCCGGCCGCGGAGATCGAGCAGCCCCCGGGCGCCGGCACCATGACCGAGTACCTGGTGCGGGAGTCCATCTCCGACACCGAGAACCGGATGACCGCCCACCTCCACCTCGACGACCGGCACCACCCCGGCGAGCGCCACGTCGTCTTCCCCGTGGGACAGGCCCGGCTCGACCCGGAGCACGACCGCGTGATCCTCGCCAGCCAGCGGGCCGAGGACGCGATCAATCTGCCCGCCTACGTGCCCGGCGAGGTCAGCCCCGACTACGAGCAGGCGCTGCGGCGCTGGTTCGACCCCTCCTTCACCCCCTCCGAGGGGCAGGACCTCTACGCCCACGACCTCTACGACGAAAACAGCTTCTACCGCAACCGGCGCGAGACGCCGGTCCGCGGGCGCTAGACGCGCAGCCGCGGAGCGGCTTCAACTTTTTTGCAAGGGTGCTCCGGAGTCGGGCACCCTCTTTTTTCCTTCCTACTCATTTTGACAGTGCAATCCTCCCGAGCAGTGGAATAATGCGCACCCATCGATAGTTTTTGGGATGACCGGTTCGCCCACAACCCGGGAGATGTGACTTCATGAGACGAGCCCTGCTCCGCGTTTTTTTCTACACCTTTGCAACCGCCCTTCTCCTCGCCCCCGGCCTCGACGCACAGACCCTCGATCAAACCATCAGCGGTTGCAACGGCGTCGCTCCCCTGCGGACGATCCAGGCGAACCCAAGCACCTACAAGAGCCTTCTGACCACCCTCCAGCCCGGCGACCGGCTCCTTCTGGCGGCCGGCACCTACACCCAGCAGCTCCGCATCTCGAACCGGCACGGCCAGCCCGGCAAGTGCATCGTGATCGAAGGCCCGGCGACCGGCACCCCGGCGCTCTTCACCGGCAGCAGCACCTACAACACGATCAGCCTGGTCAACGTCAGCTACATGGTGTTCCGCAACCTGAAGCTGGACGGCAAGCACCTGCTCGGCGACGGCGTCAAGGTGGAAGCCACCGCGAGCTACGCCCATCACATCACGCTGGAGAACCTCCATCTCACGAACTACGACGGCGACCTCCAGCGCGTCGGGATCAACACCAAGGCCAAGGCCTGGAACTTCGTGATCCGGTACAACGTGATCGAGCGCGCCGGCGTGGGCCTGTACCTCGGCAAGGCGGACGGCACGGGCGAGCTCGTCAACAGCCTGATCGAGCACAACCTGGTGTACGCCAGCATGCTCTACAACCTGCAGATCAAGCACCAGATCGGGCGCGACACGGCCCTCGGCATCCCCACGAGCGGCACGACGATCATCCGGCACAACGTGTTCAGCAAGGAGACCGGCGCGGCCACCGGCACCAACGCCCGGCCGAACGTCCTGGTGGGCCACTGGCCGCTTTCGGGCGCGGGCTCGTCGGACATCTACCAGATCTACGGCAACGTCTTCTATCAGAACCCGACCGAGTCGCTGTTCCAGGGCGAGGGCAACATCGCCCTCCACGACAACCTCTTCGTGAACCGGGTGTTCAGCCGCGCGATCCGCATCCAGAAGCACAACGACCTGCCGCGGCGGATCGACATCTTCAACAACACGGTCGTGGCGAGCGGCGAGGGGATCGCGATCTACAACGGCAATCCGGCCTACCCGCAGCGGGTGCGCGGCAACCTCGTGTTCGCGGCCACCCCTCTGATCGGCGGGCAGCAGGTGGGAAACCTGACCGGTCCCCTCTCCGCGGCCGGCCAGTACCTGAACGCCCCGACGGGCACGCTCGGAGCCGCGACGCTCGACCTCTTCCCGATCCCGGGCAAGGTCACGGGCACGGCCGTGGACCTGAGCTTCCTCTCGGGCCTGCTCGACTGGGACAGGGACTTCAACCGCATGCCCAAGCTGAACACCTACCGCGGCGCCTACTCGGACGACGGCGTCAATCCCGGGTGGCAGCCGGCGCTCACCATCAAACCCTGAGATTGCCTTCCTTGCGGTAGCATCTGCCGCATGCCGACCAACCTTTCGATTGGCGACGTGCGGGCCGCCCGCGAGCGGATCGCCCCCTACGTCCACCGCACCCCCGTCCTGACCTCGCGGCAGATCGACGAGCGCGTCGGCTGCCGCGTCTTCTTCAAGTGCGAGACCTTCCAGCGGGTCGGCGCCTTCAAGGCGCGCGGCGCCTTCTCGCGCCTGACCCTGCTCGAGCCGGGAAAGTCGGTCGTCGCGTTCTCCTCGGGCAACCACGCCCAGGCCGTGGCCCTGGCCGCCCGCGAGCTGGGCATCCGCGCCACCATCGTCATGCCCCTGGACGCTCCCGCTTCCAAGGTGGCCGCCACGCGCGGCTACGGCGCCCGGGTCATCCTCTACGACCGGCTCGGCGGCGAGAGCCGGGAGGCGATCGCCCAGAAGCTCGTGGACGAGGAGGGGGCGACGCTCGTGCCCCCCTTCGACGACGACCTGGTCATCGCCGGCCAGGGCACCCTCGGCCTGGAGCTGCTGGAGGACGCCCCGGACCTGGAGGTGATCGCCACCCCCTGCGGCGGGGGCGGACTGCTCTCGGGCGTCGCGCTCGCCGCCAAGGGGATCAACCCCGCCATCCGCCTCTACGGCGTCGAGCCCGAGCTCGGCAACGACATGCAGAGGTCGGTCGAAAAGGGCGAGCCGGTGACGATCCCGCTGCCCACGACCATCGCCGACGCCCTCCAGACCACCCGGCCGGCGGAGCGCACCCTCTCCCTCGTCCAGCGCCTCACGGAAGGGATCGTGACCGTCACCGACCCGGAGCTGCGCCGGGCCATGGCCCTCCTGGCCTCGCGGATGAAGCTCCTCGTCGAGCCCGGAGGCGCCGCCGCCTTCGCTGCCCTGCTCCACGAGAAGATCCCGGACGTCTCCGGCCGCAAGGTGGGCATCGTCCTCTCCGGCGGCAACGTCGACCTGGAGCGCTTCGGCAGTCTGGTCGCCGGGATCGACGCCTAGCGTTCCGGCCCGCCCTTTGCAGTAAGCCTCCCACAGACCGGGATTCCGGTCTCCTGCCGGGGTTTTTTCCCGCGGGATCGACTCCAACTTCGAGGAGGTTCAACATGGCAGAGATCCGAGTCGAACGGAAACGCACGAGCCTCTTGCCCTGGATCCTCGGGATCCTTCTGCTGGCCCTCGTCATCTGGGCCATCGCCGAGTCCATGGACAACGACGCCGACGACGTCAACGACGCCAACACCCCGGTCTCGGCAATCCAACTGAGCATCGAAGAGGTCGTACTGGCCCGCGCGGCCTGACCCGACGAACACCTGAGAGGAGGATCTATGAGAAATGACGACGATCTGCATCGGGCGGGCACCACGGCCGCCACGACGGCAGCAATGGAGCCGGGGGTCGTCCCCCTCAAGGAGCTCAAGGACTTCCAGGTCGCCAAGGGCGATCCCGACGTCCGCGGCTGGGAGGTGCTGTCCAACGACGGCCGCCGCATCGGCAAGGTGGACGACCTGCTGGTCGACACCGCGGCCATGCGGGTGCGCTACCTGGACATCGACCTCGACGACGACCTGCGCAACCTCGCCCAGGGCGGCACGGGCCCGGGGACGAAGAGCGACAACATCCTCATCCCCATCGGCTCGGCCCAGCTCCACGAGAAGGACGACCGGGTCACCGTCGACCTGCTCCACAGCCTGGTCACGGGCATTCCCAACTACGACCGCAGCACGTTCAACCGGGAGTACGAGACCAACCTGCGGCGGCACTTCGACCGCGACTACAAGCCCGATCCGGCTCGCGACCGGGACTTCTACGAGAGCGACCTCTACAACGATTCCCGCTTCTACGGGAACCGCCGCAGGCGGTAACCTCTCTCCGCGGGGGCGGCGCAATCCGCCCCCGTCCGTGGTATCGTTTTCAGTCCGATGCGCCGCCTCTGCAGCATTCTTGCGCTGGCCGCCTTGGCCTGGGTCTCCGCGGTCTCCGCGGCCTGGGCCGAGCCGAGCCCTTCCCCGGTGCGGATCACCACGCCGCTCGACGGCGCGGATCTGGCCACGGGATCGCTCGCGGCCCTGGAGTGGGAGCCGCTCGCGCCCTTCGACCAGCTCCAGGCCGTGGAGTGGGAGGCCTTCCTCTCCGTCGACGGCGGCGCCCACTACGCGCTCCGCATCACGCCGCACCTCGACAGCGATCTCCGCCGCATCCTCTGGCAGGTCCCGGCGACGCCGACGCGCGACGCCCGGCTCCTGCTGCGCTTCGGCGACGAGAAGCACGAGGTCGGCTACGAGGTGCCGCTGCGCTTCGCGATCTCCGGCCCGGCCGGGCTGCCGTCGGGCGGCGCGATCACGGTGCTCGCCACTCCCGGCGAGCCGGCGCGGCCCGGAGACTCGGGCGTCGCGATCCGGGTCGAAGGCTCGCGCCGCGGCGGCTCGATCCGCCAGGTGTCGTCCGCGCTCCCGCCCGGGCTCCACCCCGGCAGCCGGCCCCCCGAGCTGATCCCCGGGGGAGCGGTCGTCCTGGCCGCCAATCCGAACCGCGACCCGGCGCCCGTCTTGCCGAACCTTCAGCTCCGCGCTCCGCCGGCCAGACGGGCTGAGCCCAGCCGCGCCGTCCGGCCCGTGCGGGCCGCCGTCTCCATCCTTCTCCTCACCGGCCGCCAGAACGAATAGACCGGGACGGGCAACCGTCCTGTGTCAGCCGTCTCCATTCAGATTCAATGGAGCGATCGTTCACATTTTCGGCCTCTTCGAGGAGAGATGCTCATGTTTCCGACCTTCCGCAGGCTCGCCCTGCCATCGATTCTGTTTGCAGCCGTCCTGATCCCTGTCCCCGGCCGGTGCCAGAGCGCTGATCCGGCCGAGTCCGAGACCCCGCAGGTCAAGGAGACCATCCAGGTCACCGCCACCCGGGTGCCCGAGGACGTGGAGGCGGTCCCCGCCTCCGTCACCATCCTGTCCGGCGACGAGCTGCGCGCGCGCGGCGCCACCGACCTGTCCAACGCGCTCTCCCTGGTGGCCGGCGTCTCGGCGGCTCCGGGCGGCGACTCCGGCCCGGCCGGGTCCGTGCCCGAGATGTGGGGGCTGCGCGAGTTCGACGCCTTCCTGCTCGTCGTGGACAACGTCCCCTGGGGCGGCGCGTTCAACCCCGCCCTCACCACCCTCGACCTGACCGGCGTGGACCGCATCGAGATCCTGCGCGGCGCCGCGCCGGTGCTCTACGGCGCGACTTCCTTCGTCGGGGTCATCCACGTCATCCATCGCAACGCCGGGGATGGAGAGCGCGCGGCGCGCATCTGGGGCGGCAACCATGGCAGCTTCGGCGCCTCGGCCTCGCTCCCCCTCCCGAACGCGGGAGGCTTTCAGCAGAGCCTGATCGTCGACGGCGAGAACCGGGAGCTCTCGGACGAGCGGGCCGGGTTCGAGCGCGGGCACGTGCTCTGGCGCGGCTCGCTCCCCACGGCCTCCGGGAGCTTCCGCATCGACTTCGACGGCACCGTGGTCAACCAGGACCCGGCCAGCCCGCACCCCCGGCAGGGCAGGAGCCTGTCGCCTCTGGTGCCGCTGGATGCCAACCACAACCCCCGCGACGCCGCGCTCGACGAGAACCGCTTCCACCTCTCCACCGGCTATGACCGGTCGCTGGGGAATGCCGGTACCGCCTGGTCCACGACCCTGGCGCTCACCCGCTCCGAGCGCGACACGCTACGCGGCTTCCTCTCGGAGGTCTCGTCGGCGGCCGACAATGCCCGCGGCTACGAGCAGGACCTCTCCACGGACGACGTCTACTTCGACAGCCACCTGGTGTTCCACCCGGCCACCACTCTCCAGCTCATCGCGGGCCTGGATCACCTCTTCGGCCGGGCCGAGGCGACGTCCGAGGACTTCACCTACACCGTGCCGCTGCGCGGCGGCGCTCCGGACGTCTCGTCGGTGCCGCGGCTGACCGAGTTCGACATGGAGGACGAGCGGAGCTTCTCCGGCCTGTATCTCCAGACCGAGTGGAACCCGAACCCGCGCTGGCGCGTCCAGGCGGGCGCCCGGCTGAACCACACCCAGGAGGACCGCGAGGCGGGCGAGGAGCCGATCACGGGCGAAGAGGAGGGCGAGGAGGAGGAAGAGGGCACCGACAAGAGGACGGTCACCCGCGGCAGCGGCAGCGTCGGCGTGAGCTGGCTCGCCTGGCAGCAGGACGAGAACGGCCTCTGGCTCTATGCCGACTGGCGCAACGCCTACAAGCCGGCGGCGCTCGACTTCGGCCCCGAGGCCGAGGCGGAGATCCTCGAGCCCGAGACCGCCGAGAGCTGGGAGGCCGGCGTCAAGGCGCAGATGCTCGGCGGCCGTCTGGACTGGGACCTGAGCGCCTTCCGGATGAACTTCGAGAACCTGGTCGTGCCGCAGTCGGTCAACGGGCTGCCCGCCCTGGTCAACGCCGGCGCCGAGCGCTTCGAGGGCTGGGAGCTGGAGGCCTCGCTGCGCATGATGTCCGACCTGGTCGGCCGGCTGGCCTACAGCTATCACGACGCCCGCTTCCGCGACTTCGTCCAGGACTTCGACGGCGTGGCGACCCAGCTCCGCGACAAGCGGCTGGAGATGTCGGCGCACGACATGGCCGGCGCGGAGCTGGTCTGGTTCCCGGCGCAGGGCTTCAACGGCTCGCTGCGGGCCGACTACATCGGCAACCGCTTCCTCAACAAGAGGAACACGGCCCTGGCGGAGCCCTTCACCGTCTACTCCGCGGCCCTCGGCTACCGCTTCCCGCGCTGGGACCTGCAGCTCGTGGGCGAGAACCTGTCCGACGAGCGCGATCCGGTCGCGGAGAGCGAGCTGGGCGACGGGCAGTACTACCGCCAGACCGGGCGGAGCTACCGGCTGAGCTGGGGGGTGCGGTTCTAGAGCATCGCTCCGCGGGAGCGGCACCCGTCTAGCCTGGGGTTTCAACCCATACCGTTACACACATCTTGGCCTTGAGCAGTAAGCCCCGACAGGGGCGACGGCATGTTGCCCCGGGCGTCAGCCCGGGGTTGGGGGCTCCGGCTCGCGCGCGGGCCTCTGCCGTCGCCCCAGCGGGGCGTGGATTGTTTTTGGTGTGGTGTACCGGGGTCG
>JBJMGZ010000152.1:0-3587 GCA_045807605.1 Thermoanaerobaculia bacterium
AGCGGGCTGGGAGATGGGCCTGGACCTCGTGGCGCCGTGGCTCGCACTGGTCGGGATGAAGAACTTCCGCTGGCTCCCGGCCGGGCGCGACGGCCGCGGCCAGTTGCAATGGCGGTGGGAATACTGCCCCCTGGCAGACGGCCAGGCCCCCCTGCCGGAGTTCATGGACCTCCTCCGCCGTTTGAAGTACGACGGCGTCGTCTCGCTGCACAGCGAGTACAAGGGCGAGACCAGCTTCCGCCGGATGAACACCCCGGAGCTGCTCGCCCAGTCGGCCGCCGACCTGCGTTACCTCAAGAGCCTGGTCGCCTGAGTTCGGGATTCGCAGATCTAGCATACGGACGATGAACACATCACCCTGGCTCAATGGGGTGCTTTCACAGCCTCTCGATTGGCCTGCGGGCCGTGACCTCCGCCGCCGGCCGTCGATCAGGCCGCGCGGCTGACGAACTCGATAAGCTGCGCAAGCGGGGTTTCTCGGCCATCCCCCTCCCAATCCACACCCGCGAATTGACCCCGCCAACTCTCCCGACGCAACGCCGACAGGATGTCCGCGTACGACGGCTCCTCCTTGCCCGGATACCACGGACGATCCGGGAACGACAACGACCGGTGCCCATCCCGGTCGAACCAGATCAGCGCCAGGCCGTACAGCGCCAGCCCCAGAGGCGCCGTCCGCTCCACCGCCTTCGGCGTGCGGTTGGCCGGGTCCTCCAGCCCCATCATCTGCTTGGCATTGAAGTGCATGACCTCCGTTTACCAGCCATAATGCCTCCAAAGCAAGGTGCCTATATCGGCCCTCCACGGGCGGCTCCGCGCCTCCCGTAGAGGGCCGAAGATCCTCAGGTCTCACTCATCGTCGTGGGTTTTGGGCTTGATCAATTGCGCGAAAACGTCCTCATCTGACCAGCCACGCGGGCACGCCCGGATGCGGGACATCCGGTCCCGCTCGTCGGCGTCCGCCCAGATCACCCACTGCCCACCAGAGGTCGGCAGTTTCCGCGCATGGACCCAACCGACGCGGACCCAGCGGTGCAGGGTGGCCGGCGGCATCTCCAGCTCGCGAGCCAAGTCCGTGAGCAGCCACTCGTGCTCTCCCAGGACGCCCGCCGCCACGACCCGCGGGCGTGCACCCGTTCGACCACGCTTCGCGAGCAAACCGCTCAGGATCTCCTTCGTGAACCTCGCCGACCGCTTCGGGGGGTGGAAGCCCTCGCGGTCCAACTGCTCGGCCACCTCGGCCAGCGTCCCTCCCGCCGTGCGGAGTTCGTCGATCCGGTCCAGGAGCCTCCCGTAGTCGGACATCTGCTGGTAACGCTGCACCGGACGCACCAGCTCGTGGATGCTGGTGGCGCCCCCCGCCCAGTGGATCGTCACGTCGACCCGTTCGCTCTCCCCACGGATCGTGACGACCACCTCCTCGACCAAGAGGCGGACGATCCGCTGACGATCCGCGGCCGTCGTCGCCGGTGCATGCCATAGCGCCGGCAGGTCGCGCGACAGGGCGCGGATCTGCTCGCGCTCGCACGCCGACAGACCCCGGGGCCGGTCGCGGCTGAATCGGGCGTAATCCTCCTCGAGACGGCGCTGCTCCTTCAACGCCTCCTCCCAGCGGCGCTCCAGCTCCCGCGCCACCAGCCGGTTCTCCGGTTCGACCGCGTCGTACTGTCGCCGCGCCCGCTCGGCCTCATAGCGGGCGCGCTCCACCTGTTGCCGCCGGTTCCGGTGCAGCCGCGCGCGCTCCTGCTCGAGATCGTCCGCCGCCATCAAGCTCAGCTCCAGCGCCGCCGGCTCCAGCGCCGCCAGGACCTGGGCGGCCACCAAGGCATCCAGGACACCACCGGCCAAGCTCTGGCATAAGGGGTCGGCATATTCAATCATCGCCCGGGCGCAGCTATAGCGCAGGCGGCTCGCGGGGCCGCTATAGGCCACCATCATGCGCCGCCCACAACGGCCGCAACGGAGGATCCCCCCCAGGAGGGACGGCCCCTGGCGCACCGCTCCCGCCGCATCGGTGCGGGCGCGGTTGGCCGCCAGCCGCTGTTGGTTGGCCCAGAAGCGCTCCGGCGTGATGTAGGCCGGGCAGCGATCCTCCAGCAATACCGAGCAGTCCTCCGGCTTGTGGATCGTCCGCCCCGTCGCGCGGCGGCCGGGCACCTGCCGCCGCGGGTCGACCGCACGGTGGCCGTGCCGGTAGTAGCCGGCATAGACCGGATGGTGCAACATATTCTGGAGTGTCTCTCGATTGGGGCGATGCCACCCCAGCGTGCCGCGATTGGGCCCGGAGTGCGGCCGAACCGGCAGGCGGATGGCGTGGTGCACCAGGTAGCGGAGCAGCCCGTGCAAGCTGCCCTGCCGATCGAATTGGTCGAAGACGAGCCGCACCACCTGCTGCGCTTGCTCGTCGGGGTCGAGGGCCAGCCCGCGGCCGGGCTCGCGCACATAGCCGATCGGCGCGTGGTTGAACAGCTCGCCACGGCGGGCCTTATTCAGCCGCCCCTCGTGCATCCGGGCGCGGAGGAAGTGCAACTCGGCCTCGCTCATGATCCCTTTCAGGCCCAGGAGCAGACGGTCGTTGAAGTCGGTCGGGTCGTACAGCCCATCGTAGTCCCCCAGCAGCGCATGGAACAGGCTGCAGGAGCGCACCATGGGGACCCAGTCCGGATCGGAGCGGGCCAGGCGACTGGCGTCCTGCCCGAAAAGGATGCCGACGTGATCAAGGCTGAGTTCCGCGAGGATGTGCTGGATGCCTCGGCGACCCTCGACCGTCTGTGCAGTGCATCCCTGGTCGGCGTCGATGACCTCGACGCGGTCGCGGGGCCAGCCGAGCGCCACGGCCACGTCGGCCAGGGCATATTGGCGCGCCGTCGATTCCTTGTGCTCGGCCACCTGCTGGGGGCTCGATTGACGGACGTAGACGATCGCCTTGCGCTGGAGATGATGGTCGCGGACCTTGGCGGAACGCATCGTCAGCAAGTGGGCCGGCACCGGGACAGGGCACGGCGGGGAGGTGGGTGTGGGCGGATCGGGGGTGGATTCAGGCATGCTCATGGCCGGCCTCCTTCACCGCGGTTGGGAGGCTCTTGGCGATGAGTTGGCTGAGCACCAGCAGGAGTTCCTGACGCCTCGGCGCGGGGAGGCCCGACCAGGCTCGGGTCAGTGGCCCGGGGCGTCTCGGACGCTGCGGGCGCGGGGGGGGACTGGGGAGTGCTGAGAGTGGGACATGGTGGCCCTCCGAGCGGTTGGCCGAGCGATTCGTCGCGACGTGATTGGCACCACTGCGCCAACTGCAGCAGCGCCGCCACGCCGATTCTAGGCGGCCCGGCCTCCGGGATACAGGCTACTGCTTGAGGGGTAGTCTGCGTGGGACATCTCCGCATCCCAGCGCACGCCGAAGTATTGGCCCTTGGTCCAGTCGGCGAAGTCTCCGATGGACTCCACGAGGTCCCAATAGCGATCGAAGAACTCGTCGAAGAGGCGCTGCTGCTCGTCGGACAGGTATTCCCCCCCGCGCAGGAGCGACGGGGTCCGGTTGAGCTGGGCGAGCCACCCGTCATCGGCGTCGGCGGTCGTCGGCGCCTCGGCCT
>JBJMGZ010000153.1:0-16271 GCA_045807605.1 Thermoanaerobaculia bacterium
ACCCCCCCCTGCCCCTCTCATCGAACGACTCGAAGCCTCGTTCCCCTTGCCGGCGGCGCTGGCTCCCTACGAGCACCTGTGGGCCAGCGAGGGTGAACCCTCTCCGGAGGGCGTGCCGGTGCGCCATGTTCACGGCGAGGAGCCGGTCCGCCTGGCGTTCAACGAGTCCTCGATCGCCGACCCGATCCAGCTCCTCCTCGACCGCCTGGGTACGCTGTTCCTGAACCTCCGGGACAACGTGATCCGGAGGCCGGTGACGGGGAGCAGCCTCGGCGTCGAGCCCGACGGATTCGGGGACCCGGTGCCTCCGGGGGACCCGATCCCGGTGGATGGCGGCGGCAAGCCGATCGGAGGCTAATCGTCTTCCAAGATCGCGCGGAACTCAGGGTCGTCCAGGAGGGGCCGGAAGACGAAGTCCTTGCGGAGGTCATCCCGCGGGAACCCTTTCTGGACGGCCTGCCGCGCATAGGAGAAAGCCTTCTCCCGGCGTCCTGCCAGGAGGTAGACCTGAGCAGCGCGGAAGAGGAAACGGTTGTCCTTCGGTTTGAGCCTCATCGCTTCCTGGATGTCGGCGAACGCCTGGTCGAAGCGGTCGAGCTTGGCGGCACAGAAAGACCGCACGCCGAGAAGCTCGGGCCGTGAGCCGCCCTGGGCGAGTTGGCGGTCGCAACCTTCGATGCCGATCGAGTACCAGCGGCGGGCTATCTCGGGCTGGCCGAGCCTCTCGTAGGTCTCGCCCAGGTTGCGCGCCACGGTGGGAGCGCGCCTCACCTTGTAGGCATCGGAGAAGTAATTGAGGGCTTCGTCGTCCCGGCCCATCTTCAGGCAGAGGTTGCCCAGACTGTTGGACGAGCGCCATTCCCCCAACGCGGCGGCCTTGCGAAGCAGGGGCAGGGCATCGTCCTCGCGGCCGGTCTGCAGGTAGACCTCCCCCAGGTTGTGGAGAGCGGTCGGATGGTCACCATCGAGATCGAGCACCTTGCGAAGCTCGATCGCCGCCTCGTCGTACCGGCTGGCGGAGCTGAGCCGGATTCCATACGCGAGCCGCGCGCGCAGGATGCCCTCGCCGACCTCGATTCCGCGCTTGATCTCTTTCAGGCCCTCGTCCTCCTGACCCAGGCGGATGAGGGCCTCGCCCCGGACCGTGTAGCCGCGGTCGAAATTCGGGTCCCGGTCGATGGCGTTGCGCGCAGCCTTCTCGGCTTCCGCCGGCTTGTCCTCCAGCAGCAGGAGCTTGGCCTTGGCAATCCAGGGCATCGGATGATCGGGAGCGAGCGCCACCGACCGCTCCGTCAACTGGCGGATCTCCTTGAGCCGATCTTTGTCCGGGAACTGGGACTGGATGCGGGTCAGGAGCGCGGCGAGGTACGCCATGACCACCGGGTTCTCGGGCTCGAGCGCCAGGGCGTTTCGGTAGGCCTTCTCGGCGTTGCCGAGGATGCGCTCGGTATCGCCACGCCATTCCAGTTGGTCCCCCTGGACAACATACTGCCTCACCTCGGGCGAGAGCTCCCGGCGCTGCGCTCTCCTATACCAGATGCCCAGGACAATTCCGAGCGCCATCACCGCAACCAGCCCCGCGGCGAGCCATTTCCAGGACCTGGGCCATTGCCGCCGGCTCCGCTTTCGCGGGGCAACCTCCGCACCGCCCGCCAGCGGGATCCCCGCCAGGTCCGCCTCCATCTCCTCCGCGGTCTGGTATCGCTTCGCCGCCTCCTTGTCCAGCGCCCGCTCGATCACCGCGGCCAGCCCGGCGGGTACCGGGTCTTCGAGCGGCCGCAGCGGCTCGTTCAGGATCGAGTAGATGATCGCCTGCTCGTACTCGCCCCCGAACGGCGCCCGGCCGGTCACCATCTCGTAGAGCACCGCCCCGAGCGCCCAGAGGTCGCTGCGCGGATCGACCATCTCTCCCCGCGTCTGCTCCGGCGACTTGTAGGCGGGAGTGCCGGGCGAGGAGCCGAGCCGCGTGAGCGTGGTGGCGCCGCTCATCTTGGCGAGCCCGAAGTCGAGGAGCTTGATCGTGCCGTCCGGCAGGATCACCACGTTCGCCGGCTTGACGTCGCGGTGGACTATCTTCCTCTGGTGCGCCGCGGCGAGCCCCCTGGCGATCTGGCGCGCGATGCCCACGGCCTCGGCCGCCGGCAGAGGCCCGCTCTCGAGCTTCTGCTGGAGGGTCTCGCCCTCGTAGAAGGCGAGTGCCAGGAACACCCGCCCGCCCTCGCTCTCGCCGGTGTCGTAGATCGTCGCCACGTTCGGATGGTCGAGCTGGGCCACGGCCTGGGCCTCGCGCAGGAAGCGCCGGCGGGAGCCCGGATCGCGGCAGAGGTCGGCGGGCAGGAACTTGAGCGCCACCACGCGGCCGAGGCGCAGGTCCTTGGCTTTGTAGACCTCCCCCATGGCGCCGCCGGCCACCGGCTCCAGGATCTCGTACTGGGCGATCCGGCTGCCGGCGGCGAGCGGCTCCGGAGCGGCGCTGTACGAGACCTCCGCCAACAGCCGGTAACCCTTCTTCGAGATCGTATGGATGTAGCGCGGGTTCTTCGCCTCGTCGCCGAGCGCCTTGCGCAGCTCCCAGACGGCATGGCTCAGCACCTCGTCGGTGACGAACGCGTCCCCCCAGACCTCGCGCATCAGGCGCTGCTTGGAGACCACGTCCGGCGCGTGGCGGGCCAGGCAGGAGAGCACCTGCATCGCGCGCGGCTCGACGGCGACGGAGACTTCCCCCCGCTCCAGCTTTCCCAGGGCGGGGCGCACCCGCCAGTCGGCCACGAAGAAGTCAGGCTCTTGGGAGCTTTGCATGGGTGCAACTATCTTAGAAGAAAAGCGGCCCTGCCATGGGCCGGCACCCGAAGTCAAGAAATCAAGGCTTTTTTGCAGCTCGCCGGGGACCATGGCCTCCTTGTAGCGCCGCGGCATGCTCTCCGCCTGTCCGTGAAGGGTGCCGGCGGGAGTTGAGGATATGGCAACTTCGGGCGTGCCTTTTCGCAACGGGTGGCGGAGACTAGCGCGAGCCGATGCCGGAGGGCGACCGGACCATGACGGTCCGCGGCCGATCCTCCGGCCCGGAGGAGAACCTCATGACCCGCAAGCCCATCCTCAACCTCGCCGCCGTCCTGGCCCTCGGCCTCGTCCTCGCCGGCCCCGCCCGCGCCGCCGGCCTCGAAGCCCCGTCCCTGGAGAAGACCCCCCAGGCGCTCACCGCCGCCTGGGAGTGGCTCCAAGGGCTGTGGAGCGGGTCGGACCGCGGCTGCGGCATCGACCCCGACGGCAATCCGCGCTGCGCGCCGGTCACGGCCCAGGGGGACCACGGGTGCGACATCGACCCCAACGGCAAGCCGCGTTGCGCGCCGTAGAGGATGTGAGACAATGCGGCAGCGTAACCTATAAGAAGGCAAGAGAGGAGATGGCGGCGATGACCGGAGAGCGGCAGACGGCGAGCGGCGGACGGTTGCGCCGGGGCGAGCTGGCGGTCTTCGCCGGCCGGATGGCCCTGGAGCGGGACCGGGAGGGCGGCACCGCGCTCGCCGCGGCCGTCCTGGCTGACGAGCGGCCGGTCGAGGCCATCCCCTGGCCCGAGCTCCAGGAGCTGCTCGTCCCGCTCGCCGAGCAGCTCCTGGAACGCAGCGCCTCGCTGCGCTACCGCGACCCGGCGGGGATGATCCGCGACACCGAGGCCGCCCGCAAGCTGGCCTTCCTGGTGCCGCCGCGGCGCTACGGAAAGAAGGTCATGGCCGACCTGCGGGCGCGGGTGCTGGCCGAGCTCGGCAACGCCCACCGCGTGGCCGACGGCCTGGACACGGCTGGAGACACCCTGGCCGACGCGGCGGCCTGGGCGCGGCGAGGGACCAGGGACCCACGTCTCCTGGCCCGCATCGGTGACCTCGCGGCCTCGCTGCACGCCGACAACCGGCGCTTCGACGAAGCGATCGCGATGCTTGAGCGGGTGCGGTCGTTCTACGAGCAACTCGGGGACGACCATCTCGCCGGGCGGACCTTGATCAGCCAGGGCATGTTCACCCGGGAAGGCGGGCGGCCCCTGGAGGCCATCGTCGTGTACGCCTGCGGCCTCAAGTGCCTGGAGCCTGGACGAGACCCGGACCTCGAGCTGACGGCGGTCCACGGCCTTGCCTACTGCCTTCATGAGGCCGGGTGCTCCGCTGAAGCGCGGGAGCTTCTGATAGAGAAGCGACCTCTTTACGAGCGTCTTGCCGAGCCGCTGAAGGTGGTGCGCCTGCGCTGGCTGGAAGGGAAGATCGCCTTTGCCCTTCGAGAGGACGCCGAGGCGGAAGTCGCCTTGCGCGAAGCGAGAAGAGACTTCACCCGGCTGGATCAGACTTTCGACTCTGCCCTGGTCTCCTTGGATCTTGCACTGCTGCTGGCAAGGCAGGAGCGGCGGCTGGAGCTGGCGGCGCTCGTGAACGGCATCGTGCCGATCTTCCGGCGTCTGAAGATCCGGCGCGAGGGGTTCGCCGCCCTGATCCTCCTGCGGAGGGTCTGCCGGCGGCCGGTCTTCGAGGCCGAGGCGCTGAGCGCCCGCATCCGTGCCACCGCCGCGCTGCTCGCGCGGCAATCCCGATGAGAACAAGTCCGGTGCGCAAGCGTCGCGCCCCGTGGCACGAGAGCCGTGCCAGCCTTCCCTGACGTAGGCGAGGCCCACCCCCTCCCGGGCAGGAGGCATGGAGGTGCATCTCAGCGGCCCTTCTGCGGCGGACCCTTCTTTCCCTTGGGCGGAGGGGGCTTACGGGGGGCCTTGCGGGGGCCGACGCCGACTTGCCGGAGGAGCTCGACGAGGATCCGGCGCACGTCCTGATCGGTGAGGGTCGCCGGCTTCGGCTCGGCCTGGAGGCGGAGCCAGGGCCGCCTGCGGAGGCTCTCGTCGCGCGCCGTCAGCCGGGCGCCGGCCTGCCCCTCCTCGCCCTCGGGGACCTCCTTGAAGGCCTGCTCGAAGAAGTCCATGGGTTTGACTCCCAGCGCTTCGACCACGAGCAGGACGTGCCGGACTTTCAGGTCGATCTTGCCGCTGAAGATCCGGCCGAGCGTGCCGCTGCCGAGACCGAGCCGGCGCTCCAGCTCGCGCACCGGCACCCGCTCCACCAGGACCAGCGACTCGAGCAGGCGCGAGAGACGAAGGATTTCCTCGTCGATCCTCATCACGGAGATCTCACCCGTGCGCCAGAAACTCCCGCAGATCCCGCCTCACGAACACGCCGGAGCTTTGCATGCGTGCAACTATCCTAGAAGAAAAGGAGCTTGCCGGCAGCACCCTGGCCCATGGCACGGCAGCCGTGCCCTATGGCACGAGGGCCGTGCCCTATGGCACAAGGGCTGTGCCCTATGGCACGAGGGTTGTGCCCTATGGCACGAGGGCTGTGCCCTATGGCACGAGGGCCGTGCCCTATGGCACGAGGGCCGTGCCCTATGGCACGGGGGTCGCGCCCTATGGCACCACGAACCTTCAGAGCAGGCTCCAGGGGGTGACCCTCACCCCGGGGACCAGGGCGGATGCTTCCTCGGCCCGGGTCACGACCAGGCCGCTCCCCGCCTTGTCCCCGGCCAGCGACCGCCAGCGCACCACGTTCTCGGCGTGGACGGGGCGTGGGGTCGCCGTGAGCTTGACCTCCACCGGATGCAGCTTCCCGCGCAGCTCCACCAGGACATCCACCTCCCAGCCGTCCTGGGACCTCCAGTACCAGAGCGCCGGCGGCAGGCCCCGGTGGTAGAAGAGCTTGGCGAGCTCGGCCACCACGGCGGTCTCGAACAGGGCGCCGGCCATCGGCCCCTGGAGCACCGCGTCCTCGTCCTTCAACCCCAGGAGGAAGCAGACCAGTCCGGTGTCGAGCCAGTAGAGCTTCGGACTCTTGACGAGCCGTTTGCCCAGGTTCTCGAAGTGCGGCCGCAGGAGGAAGATCTGGTGGCTCGCTTCGAGGACGGACAGCCACTGGCGGACCGTCGGCGGCGAGATCCCGGCATCCCGGGCCAGGTCGGCGAGGTTGAGGACCTGGCCGGTCCGGGCTGCGGCCAGGCGCAGGAAGGTCTGGAAAGCCCCCAGGTCGCGCACGCCGAGGACCGACCGCACGTCGCGCTCGAGGTAGGTCTGGACATAGCTGGCCAGCCAGAGCTGCCGGTCCACCCCCGGATCGCTCCAGAGCTGAGGGAATCCGCCGCGCAGGAGCCACTGTGCCAGGTCCGGCCGGGAGGGGGCGGCCGTCGCGGGACGGGCCTCCAGCAGCTCGTCCAGGACCGCCTCGACCGAGTCCTGCGCCCTCGCGCGACGCTCGATCTCGCTCCAGGAGAGAGGAAGGAGGGTGAGGATCGCCACCCGGCCGGCCAGCGACTCGCTCGTTCCCTGCAGGAGCGGAAAGCTCTGCGATCCCGACAGCAGCCATCGTCCCGGACGGCGGTCCTCGTCGATGGCGACCTGAAGGTAGGAGAGAAGGGCGGGTGTATGCTGGATCTCATCCAGGATCACCGGCGGAGGATGGTCGCCGAGAAAGCCCACCGGGTCGGCCAGGGCACGCTCCCGGATGTGAGGAGCCTCCAGCGAGACGTAGCGGTGGGTGGCCCCGAAATGGGAGCGCAGGAGAGTCGTCTTGCCCGACTGGCGCGGACCGGTGATCAGCGCCGCCGGAAAGCCCTTCACGGCCGTTTCCAGAAGCCCGGACAGAGTGCGGGGAACCAACATGCCCGCCAGTCTAACTTCCGGAAATCGAAAGCTCAACTTTCGATTTGCAGAGCTTCAGTCCGGCACCACGAACGGCGGCCGGACCTCCGAGGCCGCGCAGCGGGCATCCAGCCGGCTGGCGCCGGCCTGGTCCACGAACTGCGCGACCAGGCCGCTCGCGCACTCTCCCGTGGGGAAGTGCGACGAGGCGGCGAAGACGATCTGCCGCGCATGGGGCAGGAACAGGGCCACCTGCTCTCCCCAGTGCGGAGGCGTGACCGGGTCGAGCCGGCCCGACAGGAGCAGGACGGGAACGTCGGCCCGCACCGGCGCCGCGAAGTCCGCCGGAAGCTCCGCGCGCGGCCAGCTCCGGCAGCTCCGCAGCCAACCGAGGCCGGTCTCGGGGCCGAGGAAGGTCCCCTCGGCAAGGCGCCGGATGGAGGCTTCGCCGACGTATGGCATCCACTCCGAGCAGACCACCGTGAGGAACATGCCGAGGCTCCCGGGTCGCTTCTGCGCCTCGGCGATCCGGACCGCCACGCGGGCCATGGGCAGGTAGTCCCCCGCGAACGCCCGGTGCAGCGCGAGCGGCACCCGCGACGCCGCCTCGGCGCTGTACAGGCGCGTGCGCAGGGTCCGCGCGAAGGCCAGCCGGTCGAAGAGGACCTCGCGGTCGTCCACCTTTACCCGGACGGGCGTCTTCTCCAGCCTCTTGAGCACCTCCGCGGTCTCTTCGGAGAGCCGCGGGAAGGCCGCGGCGCAGGCGGCGTCGGCCGCGCAGTCGTCCAGCAGGAGCCGGAGCGCCCGCTCGGCGTCCCGGGCTTCGAAAAGCAGGGATTCGGGAGCCAGGGGCAAGGAGCCGACGAGAACGGCCGTGCGCACCCGGTCCGCGTGCCGGCGCAGGTAGGCCTGCGCCACCTGGGTACCGTAGGAGGCGCCGAAGAGATCGATCTTCCCGTAGCCGAGCGCCAGGCGGACCGATTCCAGGTCCTCCACCGCGTCCCAGGTGGTGTAGCGGCGCAGATCGGCCCCGCGCTCCAGAACCTCCCGGCAGACCCGGGCATCCTCCGGCGACAGCTCCCCGAGCTCGATCCTGGACCGGAAAGGCCCGGGGCAGGTCAGCGCATGGCTGCGGCCGGTCCCTCTCTGATCGACGAAGACGAGGTCGCGGCGAGGACGCAGGACGGCGAGGACGTCGGGGAGGTCCGCCGCGGTCTCGCTCGCCGCTTCTCCTGGCCCACCGGCCAGGTAGAACACGGCGCCCTGCGCCGGCTCCGGTCCGGTCGCCGGGAGCCGGACGAGGAAGAGGTCCAGCATCCGGCCGGCCGGACGGCTCCGGTCTTCGGGCACCCGCACATGTCCGCATTCCGCTCCCGCGGGCCAGGTTCCCGGAGGGCACACGTCGCCGGACGCCGGGAGGGCGAGCGATGCCAGCGAGAGCATCCATCCTGCAAGGCGCCGCGGCATCGTTCAACCGCTCGCGAGAAATTTGCGCAGGTCGCGGCCCGTGCCCAGCCAGAGGGTCAGGACGAGGGAGCAGGCGCCGCAGACGCCATAGATCAGGGGGATGTTCTTGCCGGTCAGGTCGCCCACGACGCCGCCCAGGACCATGGCCAGCGGCGTGAGGCCGGCCGACAGCGTCATGATCACGCCGAGGACCCGGCCGCGCATCTCGGCGGCCGTGGCCGTCTGGATCATGGCCATCAGATAGACGTTCACGAAGCCGACGGCCAGGCCGTTGGCGAAGCTCAGAGCCAGGGCGAGGACCGGACTGCGCACGAACCCGATCAGGACGAAGAGGAAGGGGGCCACGGTCAGCGCGAACAGGATCGCGCGCCCTCTCGTCTCCCCCTTGAGCTTCAGCGTGCCGGCGATCAGGTAGCCGATCACCGCGCCGCCGCTCATGGCGGCCAGCAGGAAGCCGTACCAGCGGGGGCCTGCTTTCAGGTAGAGCTCCACGTAGAACGGGAAGAGCACCAGGATCGGCACCGCGAAGAAGTTGATCATCGAGGCCAGGACCGCGAAGTCGCGGAGCCCGCGGTTGCGCCCGAGGTAGCGGAAGCCCTCCGCCGTCTCCTGGAGGAAGTGGCGGAACGGGTGCTCCGCCACGGGCTTGCGCCGCATCTGCGGAGGCTGGCGGACGAAGAGCGCCGACAGGCTGGCATAGAGGAAGCTCGCGCCGTCGATCAGGTAGAGGACGGCGACGCCCAGCGCCTGGTAGAGCACACCCCCGGCCGCCTGCCCCACCAGCATCGAGCCCTGGACCGAGAACTGGTTGAGCGAGTTGGCGGCGGCGATCCGCTCTCTCGGCACCAGGTCCGGGATGGCCGCGCCGAGCGCCGGCTGGCGGAAGGCCCGCAGAGAGCCCACCAGCACCGCGCCCCCGAACATGAGCCCGAGGACGAGGCGCACCGCGGCCGGCTCGAGCCGCTGCACCCGCGGATCGAGCATCACGAAGCCGAGCGTGAGGATGGCCGCGCCGGAGAGGAAGTCGCACACCACGGCGATGCGGATGCGCGAGTGGCGGTCGGCGAACGTGCCCCCGAACGGCCCGAGCAGCACGCCCGGCAGCATCGAGGTGAACATGAGCAGGCCCATGAGGCTGGCCGAGCCGGTGGCCCGCATGAGCCAGAACATCATGCCGATCGAGAACGCCTGGTTGCCGAGCTGGCTGATCGTCTGCCCCTGCCAAAGCAGGAAGAAGTTGCGGTTCCAGAGCCGGACCGCCAGCTCGGAGGAGACACTGGGCGCAGCTTCGTCGGAAGGCGGAGGCAGAGATTCGGAAAGCTGTTCCATGGGGGTGCAAGCTTACGCCGGGAACGGCCACACGCGCGCGCTCACATAGACCACCAGCTCGACCTTGTGGCGCAGCGTGTACTGCCGGCGCAGGTACTTGCCGCGCAGCCTCTTCCGCAGGGCCTGCTCCTGCGCCGGGTCGCAGATCAGCACGTCTCCCGCGGGGTCCAGGGGGACGTCCTTCGCGTAGAGGATCGCGGTGTAGTCGCGCAGATACCACGGAAGTGGCCAGCGGTTCGACGTGTAGAAGCGGATCGCGAGCCCGTTGCCCTGCGGCGAGCGCCGGGCAGCCCCTTCGATCAGCTCCATCAGGTCGCGCACGTCGCGGTTCGTCTGCACGTAGACCAGCCCCAGGCTCTCGTCGTCGTAGCGCAGGAACGAGACCTCGACCGCTTTCGACGCGCTCCAGGCCACGGCGAGGAGACCCGCGGCGGTGATCGCTGCCCGCAGCGCTCCGGGCAGCGGACGCCGCCCGAGCTCGGCGAAGAGCACACCCGTCGAGAGCGCCAGCAGCAGCACCAGGTTCATCCCCAGCCAGGGCGTCTTGTAGGGGATCGCCGAGTAGGCCGCGAGCTGCGCCACCCAGGCCACGGTCAGGAAGAGGCCGAATTTGTCCCTGCGCCAGACGGCCAGGACGCCCCCGAGAACGCCTCCGGCGAGCGCCAGCGGCTCGAACCGGGCCAGGAGGAGAAAGAAGTAGGGCCACGGCTTCTCGTGTCCCGCGCCCTCGAAGCCCTTCCGTGTCCAGGGCAGGTAGGCGCGGAAGGAGTCCACGAGGCCGGCGGGGTTCGTGAAGAACGAGGTATAGAGCAGGACGTAGGGCACGGCCAGGGCGAGCGCGAGGAGGACCCAGGTGCGCCGGGAAAGGCCCTCTCCCCTGCCCTCTCCCGCTCGCGGGAGAGGGAGCCCCCACCCGGCAGCGAGCACGCCGATTCCGAGGGACCCCAGAGTCAGGACCGCCGTCTCCTTGACGGTCAGCATCAGGCTCAGGGCGAGCGCAGCGAGGATCAGGTCCCGGTCGCGCCGCTCCTCCAGCCAGCGGACGGCGGCGGCGAGGAGCGCCAGGGTGAGGACGACGAGGTAGGTCTCGTGGATCAGGTCGCGGCCGTAGGAGGCCAGCGACGGCGAGACCGCCAGCAGCCAAGCCGCGGCGGTGACCCCGGTGCGTCCGAGCCGGCGGCGCAGAGGCAGGAGCAGGGGGACCATCGCGGCCGAGGCGAGCGCCACGGGCAGGCGCAGCGCGGCCTCGCCCATACCGAGCAGGAGCGAGAACGGCAGGCCGAAGAAGTAGAGGAACGGGCCGTGGAACTTCTCGGGGTCGTAGTCCCAGCGGTAGCCGTCGAGCAGCCGGTACAGGAACCAGCCGTTCACGCCCTCGTCGTGATGCAGGGGCCGGACGTCCAGCCAGAGCAGGCGCAGGGCCAGGGCCGCGGCAAAGGCAATCCAGAACGGCCACCAGCGCGGGGACGTCAGGCGGTCCTCGGACGAACGCTCGGGCATCCGGGGGAGCGTATACCGCCTGGGGTTGAAACCCCAGGCGGCCTGGATTACGGGCAGGTCGCGAACGCGTTGACGTCGGTCACGGCCGGCGCCGGCGGTCCCGGGTAGTTGAAGTAGATCTTCTGCACGCCCCTCTGCACGTCGAGGACCTCCATGCGGTAGAACACGTTCGTGGTCGCCGCCGAGAAGATCCAGTAGCGGTCGTTCAGGCCGCAGCCGTTGAGCGCCTTGACCATGATCTCCCAGTTGTTCGGGCTGAAGAACTGGAACAGGCCGGAGCCGGAGTTGGCGCAGCCGGCCACCTGGGCCTGGCCGTCGGTGAGCGTGCCCGGCAGGGGGTTCGTCCGCCAGCGGGCGGTGACCAGGAAACGGGTGAGCAGGCAATGAGCGGTGGCGGTGGTCGCGCCGCAGTTGAGGGCGACCGGGAAGGTCAGGAAGCCGACCCCGGCGCCCTGCAAGGAGCCGTCGTGCGGTCCAATGACGTCCTGGGCATTGCCGTCCAGGCTCCAGACGCCGATCAGGCCGGCCTGCGCGGCGGTGATCTCGTTGTCCATGTTGTCCCGGATCTGCGCCTGCGTCCGGGCCACGTTCCAGAGGCGCACCTCGTCGATGGCGCCGGTGGGCGTGAACTGCCAGTGGGTATCGCTGCCGATCCGCATCTCGTCGCCGCTGGTGGTGAGCGGTCCGCTCTCGACGAACGTGGCCGCGAGCTCGCCGTTGACGTAATGGAGGCGCTGGGTGCCGTTGAAGACGACCGCGACGTGCGTCCAGCGGCCAGGCTCGATCTCGCCGCCGTTCCTCTGGGAAGTGCTCCCCTTGAGGTACGACCTCAGCGTCGGTCTGCCGCCCACGGTGCAGAGGCCGACCCACCAGGCCTGCTCCCAGTTCTTGCCCGCGATGCTCCGGCAGTCGTTGGCATTCGTGATCGCCACCCAGGCCTCGAACGTGAAGTTGCCCGTGGGATTCAGCGCCGCGTTGGGGGGAATGCGGACATACCCGTGCGTCGGGTGTCCGGTCATCGCCAGCCAGGCCCCGAACGGCTGCGCCGCCGCGGGAGCCGCCAGGCCGGCCAGCGCCAGGATCAGTACCGGCAAGAACCATCGGCTTCGCTCAGCGAACATCCTGCTCATGCGACCTCCTCCTAGGTTGGATTCCGGGATACATTGCAACATCGAGACGCGTCTATGCTATGCGCACAACGCGCCCGGAGTCACTTCCTGAGGCGGAGGGAGGGGAGGGAATGTTACGGCTTTACCGCTTTTTCTGCGCTTCGCCCGTCATCGGCACGAAGCGCACGGGGAGGACGGTCTCCTTGTGGAAGCTGCCGTCCCGCTGGCGGGTGTAGACGGTGAGGTCCTGCCAGGAGCTGCCCACGGGCACGACCAGCTTGCCGCCCGCGGCGAGCTGGTCGAGGAGGGGCTGCGGCACCTGCTTGGGGGCCGCGGTGACGATGATGGCGTCGAACGGCGCGGCTTCCGGCCAGCCCTTGTAACCGTCGCCGATCCGGGTGTGGACGTTCTCGTAGCCCAGGCGCTCCAGCGTGCTGCGCGCCTGCTCGCCCAGGGGCTTGACGATCTCGATCGTGTAGACCTGCGCCACCAGGCGCGACAGCACCGCCGCCTGGTAGCCCGAGCCGGTGCCGATCTCCAGCACCTTGTCGCCCGGCTTGAGATCGAGCAGCTCGGTCATCAGGCCCACGATGTAGGGCTGCGAGATCGTCTGCCCCTCGCCGATCGGCAGCGGCCGGTCGTCGTAGGCCGAGTCGCGCATGTCCTCCGGCACGAAGCGGTGCCGCGGCACCTGCTCCATGGCCGTGAGCACCCGGCGGTCGTCCACGCCGCGGGCGCGCACCTGCTCATCCACCATGCGGCGGCGCTCGCGGGCGAGATCGTCCTGCGGGCTCGCCGCGACGCAGGCCGCGAGCAGGACCAGGAAGGTGGTCAGCCGGACCAGCCGGAATCTACTCGCCATCGCGCACCTTGCCCGCCATGGGCGCCACGCGGACCGGGATGACCGTCCGCTTCTCCAGGCCGTCCGCGGTCTTGGTGATCACCAGCAGGTCCTGGAAGAACCCGCCCACCGGCACCACCATCTTGCCGCCGACGCGGAGCTGGTCGATGAGCGGCTTGGGCACGCGCGGCGGCGCCACGGAGAGGAGGATGGCGTCGAACGGGGCCTTCTCCACCCAGCCCTGGTAGCCGTCGCCGTGGCGCACGAACACGTTGGGATAGCCGAGCCCCGCCAGCCGCTTGCTCGCCTGCGCGGCCGCGGTCGAGTCGATCTCGATCGAATAGACCTCGCGCGCGATGCGCGACAGGATCGCGGCGTGGTAGCCCGTGCCCGTGCCCACCTCGAGCACCCGGTCGCCATGTTCCAGGTCGAGCAGCGAGGTCATCAGCGCCACCACGTACGGCTGGTAGATGGCGCGGCCCGGACCGATCGGCAGGGCCGCGTCCTCGTAGGCCTTCGGCCGCACCGACTCGGGCACGAACAGGTGCCGGGGCACCTGCTCCATGGCCTTCAGCACCTCGCGCTCGCGGATGCCCCGCTGCCGGATCTGCTCGTCCACCATGGCGCGGCGCTGCAGCCCATAGTCCTGGGCCGCGGCGGGCGCTATCGCCGATAGCACCAGCAGAACGAGCAGCACGGCGCGGGCGAAGGGCTTCACTGGCGCTTCCCCCTTTCGAACATCACCTTGCCGTCGACCAGCGTGTAGTCGACCTCCACCCTGGGGATCTCGGCCTCGGGCACGGTCATGACGTCGCGGGCGAACACCACCAGGTCGGCGCGCTTGCCGACCTCGAGCGACCCGACCTCCTTGTCCAGGAAGAGCGACCAGGCCGCGTCCAGGGTGAAGCCGCGCAGGGCCTCCTCCCGGGTCAGCTTCTCGCCCGGCAGCCAGCCGCCCGGCGGCTGGCCCGAGAGGTCCTGGCGCGTCACCGCGGCATAGAGGCCGAGCCGCGGGTCCGCCGACTCCACCGGGAAATCGCTCCCCAGGGCCAGCCGGCCGCCGAAGTCCAGCACCTTGCGCCAGGCGTACGCCCGCTCCAGCCGCCCCTCGCCCAGGCGCTCGTCCGCCCAGGCCATGTCCGACGTGGCATGGGTCGGCTGCATCGAGGCGACGATGCCGAGCTTCGCCATGCGCTGGAGGTCCTGCACCCGGGTGATCTGGGTGTGCTCCAGCCGGAAGCGCGCGTCCGTCCTGCCTCCGAGGGCCTTCTCCATGGCGTCGAGCGCGACCAGGCTGCCGCGGTCGCCGATGGCGTGGATGCCGACCTGGAAGCCGGCCTGGGCCGCCCGCCGGGAGACGTCCAGCAGGTGATCGCCGGTCGAGACCAGCAGGCCGAGGTTGTCCGGATCGTCGCTGTAGGGCTCCAGCAGGGCGGCGCCGCGGCTCCCCAGGGCGCCGTCGGCGTAGAGCTTGACGCCGCGGATCAGCAGCCGGGACTCGGGATCGATCTGGGGACCGCGCTGGAACCACGTCGAGAGCCACTGCTCGTCGTCGCCGAGAAACAGAGCCGAGCGGATCGGCAGCTCGTTCGCGTGGAGCAGGTTCGTGTAGGCCGCGACCTCGCCCGGGCCGACGCCCATGTCGGTGACCGTGGTCAGGCCCAGCTCCAGGCAGTGGCGGGCCGCGGCGCGCAGCTCGCGCTCGCGGTCCTGCACGCTCGGAGCGGGCAGCCGGCCGCCCACCGTGTCCATGGCGTTGTCGACCATCACGCCCGTGGGCCGGCCTTCGACATCCCGCAGGAAGCGTCCGCCGGACGGGTCCTGGATCCCGGGCCCGATCTGCAGGATCTCCATGGCCCGGGCGTTGACCAGGGCGGCATGGCCGTCCACGCGGGTGAGCCAGACCGGATGGTCCGGCACCGCCGCGGAGAGCGCGCCGTGCGTGGGGAACTCCTTTTCGGGCCAGAGGTTCTGGTCCCAGCCCCGGCCGCGCACCCAGGTGCCCTTCGGCACCTTCGCGGCGGCCTCGCGCACCCGGCGGACGATCTCGTCGTAGGTGGGGGCGGCGGTCAGGTCCACCTCCGCCAGCGCCTGGCCGAGGCCGGCGAGGTGGGAATGGGCGTCGATCAGGCCGGGGGTCACGGTGCGGCCGGCGAGGTCGATCACCTGCGTCCTCGCACCGCGGAAACCTGCGGCGCCGGCATCGGGTCCGAGATAGACGATGCGGCCGGCGCGGACCGCCAGGCTGCCCTCGACGCGGCCGGCCGGCTGGACCGGATAGAAGACCCCGTGTTGCAGGATGAGGTCGGCACTGTCCTCTGCAAGGGAGGGTCGGACGGTCGCAAGCACCGCCAGACCGAGCAGAAGAATCGGTACTAGCCCTCGAATCATCAATGTTTTCCCCATCTCCGGTCGCCTTGCCTCACCCTTGGAAGTGCAAAGGCCAGGCCACGGAAAAAGATTACGGCTCCCTGGTATGCTCCGCCGCAATGCCGCCACCCTCGCCAATATCCCCGCCCATACGGCCACCCGTCTCCTCGCCGGTCTCCCCGGTCTCTCTCGACGAGATGCAGTCGCGCCTGGAGCGCGCCCTGGCCTCGTCGCCGGCCGATGCGACCGAGCTGATCTGGGTGGAAGCCCGGCGAGGGCAGGAGAGCAACGGCAAGCGTCGGCGCGATTCGTACGAGCTGCAAGAGAGGATGGTGCTCGCGCGGGTGCGCGAGTCGGGCAGGAGCGGCCTCAACCGCACGAGCGGCTGCGAGGTCTCCGACCTGGAGAGGGCCATCCGCCAGGCGCTGGCCCAGGCGAGGCTCTCCCCGCCCTCGCCTCCGCCGCTGCTGCCCGAGGGGGCGGAAGGCGCGCTCGCGCCCGGCCTGCGCGAGGCGCTCTGGGACCCCGAGCTGGCGCGGATGACCCCCGGCCGGGCGCGCGAGCTGGTGCAGAAGCTGTCGGACCGGGACGAGACCGCGCGCCTCGGCTGGGCGGAGGGACGGATGGCGGTCGCCGCCAGCCGCGGCCTGCGGCGCACGGCGCAGGCGACCTCGGTCTGGGCCATGGTGACTGCCGGCCGCGGACCCGGAGCGGGAATCGCCGCCGCGGCCTCCCGGTCCCTGGCGGGGCTCGGCCCCGCCAACCTGGCGGCCCGGGCCCGCGCCCGCCAGGCGCCGGACGAGGGAGCGGCGGAAGCGCCGGACGGACCCGTGCCCGTGGTGCTCTCCCAGGAGGCCGCGGCGGCCCTCCTGGAGATGCTCAACCGCCGTGCCTTCACCTCCACGTCCTTCCATCACGGGGCTCCGTTCCTGCGCGATGCGCTCGGCACGCCGGTCTTCCATGCCGCAATCAGCCTGCGGGACGATGCAACCGA
>JBJMGZ010000154.1:0-2675 GCA_045807605.1 Thermoanaerobaculia bacterium
AGCGCCGGCGGCGAGGACTCGGTGCTGGTGCCCCGCAAGGCCCTCCAGGAGCTCCAGCGTTTCGAGGGCGAGGGCAACCTGGCCTACGGCCGCGGCGAGCACCACCTCTCCTTCGGCCTCGGCCGGCGCGAGCTGATCTGCCGAATCCTCGAGGGCACCTTCCCCGACTACGAGCGGGTCATCGCCAAGGACAACGACAAGAAGGTCCTGTTCGATCGCAAGGCCTTCTCCGAGGCGGTCCAGCGCGCCGCGCTCATGACCGGCGACCGGGCCCGCGCCGTGCGCCTCCAGTTCACGGCCGATCAGGTCGTGATCTCCGCCGCCAACTCCGACCTCGGCGAGGCGGTCGAGGAGGTCTCCTGCACCTACGACGGGCCGGAGTTTCGCGTCGGGATCAACCCCGACTACCTGCGCGACTTCCTCGGTGCCGTCGACACCGAGAAGATCCGGCTGGAGCTCAAGGACGAGAACACGCAGTGCGTAGGCTATCCGCAGGACGGGCCTGACACCCGCTATCTCTGCGTGATCATGCCCATGCGGATTTGATCTCACAACTGCTGACCAGCGACTTCCGCAACCTCGAGCCGCTCGACTGGTGGCCCGGTCGCGGCTCGCACCTCCTCCTGGGCGGCAACGGCGCCGGCAAGACCAGCCTCCTCGAGGCGGTCTACGTCGTGGCCACCACCCGCAGCTTCCGCGCCGCCCAGATCGGCGACTGCGTCCGCCACGGCAGCGACTCGTTCCGCGTCCATGCCGAGGTGGACACCGACCATCGCTCGAGCCTGGAGGTCTCCTGGTCGGGCGGCAAGCGCGAGCGCTCCCTCAACGGCAAGGTCAGCCCGCTCTCCGACCACCTGGCATCCCTGCCCGTCGTGGCCTGGACCTCGGCCGAGGCCGAGGTGCTGATTGGCGCTCCCAAGGCCCGCCGGCGGTTCCTGGACCGCGGCATCGTCGGCGCCAGGCCGGCCGCGCTGGAGGTCCTCGGCCGCTACCGCGAGGCCCTGCGCCAGAAGCGGCAGCTCCTGCTCCAGGAAGGCTCGGGAATCGAGATCTGGAACGAGCTGCTCGCCTCCCTGGCCGCGGAGGTCATCCAACTCCGCCACGAGTACACGGAGAAGCTCAAAGGGATGCTGGTGACGGTCCTGGAGGAGTCCGGCCTCCCCTTTCCGCCGGTGGAGCTGCGCTACCGGCCCTCTCCCGCCGCGGGCCTGGAGGGCGCGGAGTCGATCGCCGACAGCCTGGACTCGATCGCCGAGCGGGAGCGCCGCCGCCAGATGCCGCTCCTGGGACCCCACCGGGACGAGCTCGAGATCCTCTGGGGCGGCCACGACATCCGGCGCGTGGCTTCGGCCGGCGAGCGCAAGTCCCTCTCCCTGCTGCTCCTGGCCGCGCACGGCCGGACTTTGGAGGGAATGGAGCGTCGCCCCGTCTACCTGCTCGACGACGCCGACGCCGAGTTGGCGCCCCCCACCCACGCCTCGGTCTGGAAGGTCTTTCAGGGCGACGGAACCCGCCAGATCCTCGCCAGCTCGAACCGTCCGCAGGTCTGGCTGACCCTGGAGGTCGGCAAGATCTGGGAGATGGAGAAGGGGAAGCTCTCCCTCCTCTGATCCCTGGTCCGGAGGGGAAGTTTTTTCACATTTTTCCTGTTGAAATAGAAGAGCCGTAAACCCTTGAATTTTCGGGGCTAGAGGGCTCGAAAAAAGCCCTCGCTGCGTGCTATAATTTCTACATTCCTGCCCGCGCCGTCCGCGGGCGAACCCAGCGCGGAGATTCGACTTGGCAGACTTGGACAACACGACTCCTGTTCCTACCTATACGGCGGAGAACATCAAGGTCCTCAAGGGCCTGGAGGCGGTCCGGACCCGCCCCGGCATGTACATCGGGGACACGGACGATGCCTCCGGCCTGCACCATATGGTGTTCGAGGTGGTCGACAACTCGATCGACGAGGCCCAGGCGGGCTACTGCTCGGTCATCGACGTCGTGATCCACAGCGACAACTCGGTGACCATCGAGGACGACGGCCGCGGCATTCCGGTGGATCTGCACAAGGAAGAGGGGCGCTCGGCGGCCGAGGTCATCATGACCGAGCTGCACTCGGGCGGTAAGTTCGACAAGAACTCGTACAAGGTGTCCGGCGGCCTGCACGGCGTGGGCGTGTCGGTGGTGAACGCGCTTTCCGAGACCCTGGAGCTGGAGATCAAGCGCGACGGCCAGGTCTGGTTTCAGGTCTACCACAGAGGCCTGCCCGAGGAGCCGATCAAGGCCATCGGCACGACCGCGGCCCACGGCACCAAGGTGCGCTTCTGGCCGGACGCGTCGATCTTCGCCATCCTGGAGTTTCACTACGACACGCTGGCCCAGCGCCTGCGCGAGCAGTCGTTCCTCAATCGGGGCGTGCGCATCCGGCTGCGCGACGAGCGCACGGACAAGGAGGCCGAGTTCGCCTATGCCGGCGGGATCGCCTCGTTCGTGGAGCACCTGAACCGCAACAAGCAGGCGCTTCACCCGGTGCCGATCTACCTGGCGGACACGCGGGACGACGGCACCGGCCCGGAGCAGATCGAGGTCGCCCTGCAGTGGAACGAGGGCTACCAGGAGATCATCTACAGCTTCACCAACACGATCAACAACCGCGACGGCGGCACGCACCTCCAGGGTTTCAAGACGGC
>JBJMGZ010000155.1:0-6668 GCA_045807605.1 Thermoanaerobaculia bacterium
CCTGGAACCGGGTGCAGGTGGGGCTCTTCACCGATCGCGATCAGGCGGAATCGCTGCGGCGCGAGCTCGCCGTGCTCGGCATGTCGTCCGTGGTCGTAGCGACCCGCTGAAGAATGCCCGGGGGAATTCCGTCTCCCCGCATCCAGTTATAACTCCTTGAGTCTGCTGGAGTAGGAGGACTGGATATGGCGATGAGACGCAACCGCTCTGTCAATGCTCCCGCGCCGCCAACCCGCCGTCCCTGGCCCCTGGGAGCTGCCGCCCTGGCCCTGCTCGTCTACGGAGGAGTGGTCGTCCGGGATGACGGCAGACCGTCCCCGCAGACGCATCCGGCCGTGGCGGCCAAGACTGCTCCCGCCCCTCACGGCGATCGCGGGCAGGCTTCCTGGTACGGCTCGGACTTCCAGGGCTCCCCCACCGCCAGCGGCGAGCCGTTCGACATGAACGCCTTGACCGCCGCCCACCGCACCCTGCCCCTCGGCAGCTACGCCCGGGTGAAGAACCTCGACAACGGCCGCAGCGTCGTGGTCCGCATCAACGACCGCGGCCCCCACGCCCGCCGCCGCACCATTGACCTTTCCTACGCCGCGGCCCGCGAGATCGAAATGGTGTCTGAGGGCACGGCGCCGGTCGAGGTTGCGCCGCTCTAGCCTTCCTGCCGTCAGAGGCTCTCTAAAAACTCCTTGATCCCCTCGTCCAGCCGCCGCCGGTCGCGGTGGCGGTCGAGGGCGATGCGGACCAGGCGGTCCACGAGCTCGGGGAGGGGCACGCCCGAGAGGCCCCAGAGGCGGGGGTACATGGAGATGCTGGTGAAGCCGGGGAGGGTGTTGATCTCGTTGACGTAGATGCCTTCGTCGCTCTCCACCAGGAAGTCGACGCGCGCGAGACCCACGCCTCCGATCGCCTCGAAGGCGCGGACGGCCAGGGCGCGGAGGCGGTCGGTGGCCTCGGGCGAGAGCTCGGCGGGCGCGATGAGCTGGGCGGTGTCCTGCAGGTACTTGTCCGCGTAGTCGTAGAACTCGTTGCCGGGGACGATCTCGCCCACGGCCGAGGCCTCGATCTTCTGATAGCCGAGCACCGCGCACTCCAGCTCCCGGCCCTTGACCCCGCGCTCCACGACCACCGCGTCGTCGAACTGCAGCGCGAAACGGACGCCGGTCTCCAGGCAGTCCGGGCTCATCACCTTCTTCACGCCCACGCTCGATCCGCCCACGCTCGGCTTCACGAAGACCGGGAACGGCAGCTGCCTCGCCTTGCACAGGAACTCCGCCGGATCGGCCTCGAAGTCGCTGCGGCGGACCGCCTCGTACTCCACCACCGGCACGCCGGCCGCAATCATCTGATGCTTGAAGAGCAGCTTGTCCATGGCGAGGGCGCTGGCGGTCACGCCCGGACCGACATAGGCCACGTCGATCATCTCGCAGAGACCCTGGAGGGTGCCGTCCTCGCCCCAGGTGCCGTGGACGATGGGGAACAGCACCTCGACGCCCGAGGCGAGCAGGTGGCGCAGGGTGGGCGCGATCGGCAGCTCGAGCGGGGCAATCGTGGAGATGCCTCCCGAGAGCACGGCCTCGGAGGCCTCGGCGTCGATCCAGCAGCCGTCCTGGGCGATGCCGAGCGGCGTGACCTGATGGCCGGCGGCGCGCAGGCCGTCCACGACCGTGCGAGCCGAGCGGATGGAAACCTGGTGCTCGACGCTCCGGCCTCCGAAAATGACGCCCACGTGGGCCATACAAAGTCTCCTCTAGCTGTCGCTTTTCGTAGGGGAGGGGCTCGCCCCCTCCCGGGCGGGGGCAAGCCCCGCCCCTACATCGGTCTCATCCAACCCGTGCAATCCGCGGACCGCTCATCCTCCCAGGTCCACCCGGCGCACGCTGCGCACCTCGGGCAGCGCGGCGAGCCGGGACATCAGGGCGTCGTCGGCTTCCTGGTCCACCCTGAGCACCGCCAGCGCCTCGCGCTCGCCGTCGACCTCCGTGGGATGGCGGGCCAGGTGAATGTCGGCGATGTTGACCTGCGCCTCGGCGAGCAGCGTGCCGATCTTGCCCACCACGCCGGGCACGTCCCGGTTCTCCAGGAACAGGAGCCGCCCCTCGGGCTGGAACTCCAGCGGATAGCCGCCGAACCGGACGACGCGCGGCTCCCGCTCGCGGAAGAGCGTGCCGTCGATCTCGACCGTCCGGCCGCCGCCGGAGAGCGTCACGCTCACCAGGTGCGGGTAGTCCCCCGGCGCGCTGTGGGTCGAGCGGACCATCTCGATCCCCCGCCCTTCCGCGATGCGCTCGGCGTTGACATAGTTGACCCCCTCGCCGAGGAACGTCATCAGCACCCCCTTGAGCACCGCCACGGACACGGGCACCCGGAACGCCTCCTCGATTCCCCAGTTGTCCACCTCGAGGGTCTGCGGCGGCGCGCCCAGGAGCTGTCCCGCCATCCGGCCCAGCCGCTCTCCCAGGGCCAGGTACGGCTCGGCCCGCCCGCCCGCGGGGCGGAACGGCAGGTTCACGGCCGCCACCGCCATCGAGCCGGCGAGCGCGGCGAGCACCATCTCGGCCGTCTCGCGCGAGATCCGCTCCTGCGCCTCGTGGGTCTGCGCGCCGAGGTGCGGGGTCGCGACCACCTTCGGGTGCCGCACGAGCCGCAGGTCGGTCGGTGGCTCCTCGGCGAACACGTCGAGCGCCGCGCCGCCGAGATGGCCGGATTCCAGGGCCTCCAGCAGCGCCTCCTCGTCCACGATGCCGCCGCGGGCGCAGTTGACCAGCAGCGCTCCCGCCTTCATGCGGGCCAGGCGCTCGCGGTTGATCAGGTTGCGGGTCTCGGCCGTGAACGGCGTGTGCAGGGTGACCACGTCCGCGCGGGCGAGCAGCTCGTCGAGCGGCAGCAGCTCCACCTGCATCTTGCGCGCGGCGGCCGCGTCGAGGAACGGATCGTAGGCCGCGATCTGCATCTCGAACCCGCGCGCCCGGTCCGCCACCTTCTGGCCGATGCGGCCGAAGCCGACGACGCCCAGCGTCTTACCCTGCAGCTCGACGCCGGTGATCTTGCGGTCCCAGCCGCCCGCCTTCGTGGAGGCGTCGGCCAGCGGGATCCGGCGGGCCAGGGAGAGCAGCAGCGCGAAGGTGTGCTCCGTGGCCGACGTCAGGTTGGCCGTGGGCGCGTTGACCACCAGGATGCCCAGCTCGGTCGCGACGGCCACGTCCACGTTGTCGACCCCGATGCCGGCGCGGCCCACGACCTTGAGCTTCCTGCCGGCGCGCAGGAGGTCGGCGGTCACCTTGGTGGCGCTGCGCACGACCAGGGCGTCGTAGTCCGCGAGGATCTCGGGCAGGCGTTCGCGCTCGTCCTTCTTGAGCTGGCGGACCTCGGCGCCGTCCTTGCGCAGCAGCTCCAGGCCGGAGGGGTCGAGCTCGTCGGCGATGAGGATCCGGTGTTTCTCACTCAGAGCGCTCATGTCAGCTCTTCCAGGATGGCGTCGATCTGGGCCAGGAGCGCTTCGAGGTCCGAATCCCGCACCTCGCCCATGTGGCCGATGCGGAAGGTGGAGGGCTTCCAGTCGCCGTAGCCGCCGCCGATGGTCCAGCCGCGCTCGGCGAGCTTCTTGACGATGGCCTGGGGATCAACTCCCTGCGGCGGACGCAGGCAGCTCACGGTGACGGAGCGCGCGTCCGGAGCGGAGGCGTAGGTGATGCCGCGCGCCCCGGCCCAGGCCGCGGTGCGCTTCTGGAGCGCCTCGTGCCGGGCCCAGCGCGCCTCCATGCCCTCGGCGAGCATGGCGTCGAGCTGGACGTCGAGCGCGTAGTAGAGCGGGATCGCCGGCGTGGTGATGTCCCCCCCTTCGCGGTGCTTGTCGCGGTAGCGCAGCAGGTCGGTGTAGAAGCCGCGGTTCGGGACCTTGGCGGCGCGCTCGGCGGCGCGGTCCGACATGGAGAACACGACCAGGCCGGGCGGCAGCGCGAGCGCCTTCTGGGTGCCGGCGAGCACCACGTCGAGCCCCCACTCGTCGGTCTCGACCCGGCCGCCGCCCAGGGAGGAAACGGTGTCCACGAGGATCAGGGCGTCGCTCTCCTCGCGGATGGCGCGAGCGACGTCGGCGAGCGGGCTCATGACGCCGGTCGAGGTCTCGTTGTGGACCACGGTGACGGCGTCGTACTTCTTGCGCCGCAGGGCGGTCCTGACCACGTCGGGATCGACGGCCTCGCCCCAGGGGAACGAGACCTTGTCCGCGGACCGCCCGACCGACCGGGTGATGGAGTGCCAGCGGTCGGAGAACGCGCCGTTGACGAAGTTGAGCACCTCGGAAGCGGCGCAGGAGATCACGGCGCTCTCCATGATGAGCGTCGAGCTGCCGGTGGCGATCATGCCGTCGCCCGCGGTGCGGAGCACCTGGGGAAGGCGCTCGCCCAGGGACAGGCGGAAATTCTTGAACGGTCCCGAGCGGTGGCCGACCATCGGCTTCGTCATCGCCTGCCGGGCGGCCTCGGTCACGTAGCTCGGGCCGGGGAGGAAGAACTGGATCTTTTCGGTCACAGGGAAGCCTCTCAGTCAGGCGGGGCGGATCGGGGGGGACCTCGCCGCGATGCCGCATTGTGGCAAAACCGCCGCGAGGGGGCAAGGCCGGCTACCCCGACCGCAGCGCCGCCCTTGTGCCATAGGGCATGACCCTCGTGCCATAGGGCACAGCCCTCGTGCCATAGGGCACGGCACCTGTGCCATGCGGCACGGCGCACCGGACAGGCACCCCGCAAAGGGGCGGCCTTCCCACACCAAGCGTGCCTGCATCGCCACCCACGAAGGCACCGGCTGCGATGTTGGTGATGCGGGAAAGCCCGCGAGTTTTCTTGACTTCGGCAGCTCTACGCCATACAGTACATAGAAGTTTTTGAATATCCCTGGCTGCTCGTCGAAGGCCGGCCATGGAGGCCGGCTTTTGTGTTTGATGTAGAAGGAGCTGTACATGATTCACAGGAAGTGTTGGACCGCCGCCATCTGCCTCGGCCTCATGACTCTCCTGGGCGGGGACCGTCTTTCGGCAGCCGGTCCGGTGAAGAAGCAATCGGATGATGCCAAGGCCAAGATGGAAGCGCAGGGTTGGAAACAGATCTCTCAAGGCGTCTTCGAGCGACAGTTGGGCCCGAACAAGGACGAGCACCTGGGATTCGGCCGGGAAGGCCTCTCCTGGACCATCGGCGAGCTCAGCCGGAAGCTCGAGTTCCTGCGCCAGGAGCAGGAGAGCTACCCCTCGGAGGAACTGGACAAGATCGTCGACGAGCTGACCGCCAAGATCGCTGGAGCCAAGCGCGAGCTCTGGAATATGGACCAGGAGCTCTCGCAGGACGTCTCCAGCATCACCGCGAACGTCACCGGCCCCAGCTGCAGCAGCATCTGCTACAGCGCGACGGCGGACGCTTATTACCTGACCAACGTTCAGGGCGTGGCGGCGGTCTCCCAGGCCAAGTTCAACAGCACCTGCGGCTACTCCGGAGACACCTACGCCTACGCCTATGCCCGCGCCACCCTGAACGGCACCACGACCATCGTCACCCAGTCGGACCCGCACACGGGGACCAACGTCACCAGCAACGCCACGGCCAGCGTGAACGGGGGAAGCGTCTCGGGCATCCCGTGCCACTCCGAAGCCAACTCGTACGCGCAGAGCTCGGCCCTGGGTATCGCCTACTCAACGAGCGCCACCAACGCCTTGTGCCCGGCGCCTCCACCTCCGAATTGCACCGTGACCATCACCGGCACCAATTACGAATACTTCACCACGACCACCTGCAGGAGCAGGACGTGGACCGCGAACGTCTCCGGCGGCTGCGCCACGCCGATCACGTACCAGTGGAAGTACAACGGTACCGTCGTGGGCACCGCCAGCACGTACACCCGCTCGGTCTGCCCCTCGGCTGGAAGCTTCACGCTGCAAGTGATCGTCAACGGTGGCGCCGCTTCCTACACTCACTACGTCACTGTCGAATCCGACATCTGCGGAATCGACTGCAACTGCGGCGGGCCCGGCCAGCCGGCCTGCCCCTGACCTCTAACGCCCAGTACCGGCGGGGCCGCCTCCTATGGCGGCCCCGCCCTCCCCCCTGGCATACCGCGTGCTATCGTTTCCCCCGGGCGGGGGAACGATGCTGCGACGCATCCTCAATCGGAACCAGGACGAGCTGCTGGCGGAAAACCGCCGGCTCATCGGCGAGCTTCAGACGGCGCTCGCCAGGTTCGACGCGTCCGAGGAGGACCAGGCCACCCTCCAGCGCTCGGCACGGCAGCTCGACGAGCTGTTCCTCCTGGTCGTCGCGGGCGAGTTCAACGCCGGCAAGAGCGCGTTCATCAACGCCCTCCTCGGCGACAAGGTCCTGGAGGAGGGAGTCACCCCCACCACCACCCGCGTCCACCTGATCCAGCACGGCCCCCAGGTCACCCGCGAGACCCTGGAGTCGGCCCTCGACCGCATCACCGCCCCCGTCGAGCTCCTCAAGGACATCAACATCGTCGACACGCCGGGGACGAACGCCATCCAGCGCGAGCACGAGGCCATCACCCGCCAGTTCCTGCCGCGGTCGGACATGGTCCTCTTCATCACCTCGGCCGACCGGCCGTTCACCGAGAGCGAGCGCGCCTTCCTCCAGGGCATCCGCGAGTGGGGCAAGAAGGTGGTGGTCGTC
>JBJMGZ010000156.1:0-4316 GCA_045807605.1 Thermoanaerobaculia bacterium
TGCAGCGCGAGATGTCGAGCACCCGCTGGCCGAACGCCGACGTGGCGGTGACGATCAGGTCGCACTCCGCCGCCCACTCGCCCGGGGCACGGGCCGTGGCGACGCGCGCGCCCGGCGTCTCCTCCAGGATCCTCTGCTTGAGCGTGATCAGCCGCTCGGGCTCGATCGACACCAGCACCACGTCGCGCACCGCCTGGGCGAGCAGGCGCGAACAGACCGCGCCGATCGCGCCGGTGGCGCCGATCACCATGGCCCGGCCGCGGGTCAGATCCTTGACCCCCATCCGGATCACCGCCTGCTTGGCCGCCTCCAGGGTCGCGGCCACGGTGAGGCTGTTGCCGCTGGTGACCGCGATGTCGGCCTCGTGCGCCACCGTGATCCCCGCGTCCCCCACCACCTTCGTGAACGCGCCCAGCCCCAGGATGCGGGCGCCCTTGCGCTCGGCCATCCGCGCGATGGCGTTGAGCCGCTTGTAGGTGAAGCGCTCGCTGTGCCGCAGGAGCTGCCGCGGCGTCGCGCCGAGCGTGTAGAGCAGGCCCTCGATGCGCTGCCCCGTGAGCGGCGAGCGGCCGTTGCGGATCGTCGACACCTGGAACGGCGGCATGTACGCCGACACGGCCTCGACCAGCGCGTCGGGCAGCAAGCGCGTCCAGGCGAACGCCGGGTGCTTGTGGATGAACTTCACGGACAGCGGATGGATCACGAACGCGAAGCGGTTGATGCCCGCCTCCTCCGGCTGGAGGACGCGCACCGCCGGCGCCCAGTCCAGCTCGCCGAGGAGGTCGAGGTAGGCGTCCTCGGTGAGCGGACCGCGCGGATCGCGGCGCAGCGCGGCGAGCACCGCCTCGACCGTGGCGGCCGACCAGCGCCCGAGGCCGCCGGGGCCGTCGGGCGAGGGCATGAGAGTGACGGCGATCGAGACCCCGCGGCGGGCGAGGTCCTCCAGGTCCTCCTCGGTCGCGGACTCCACGACCACGGTCTTGCGGTCCAGCCGCTCGGGCGCATGGCGGCGGATCGCGCCGATGTCGCCGGCCAGCACGTCCGCGCGCCGGAACGGAGCGGCGGCGCGCCGGCTGCGCTCCGGTCCGGGCGAAGGGAGAAGGCGCTGGAACGGGGCATCCCGAAGCCGCTCCAGGGTCGGCGCCGCGGCCGTGCCCAGCGTCCCCCGGTGCCCCACGCCGGGGACGTCGGGGAGAGCGAAGTAGAGGATCGGATCGGCGTAGCGCAGCTCGGAGGCATGCCGGTCGAGCGCCTGGGCGAGCCCGCCGTGGTTCAAACCCGGGACCATGAGCACCCGTTTCTGCGCGAAGATTCCAGGCTGCGCGCGGTCAGCCAGGGTCACGGCCCAGCGCTCCAGCGCGGCGCGAAGGCCGCCGCCGTCCACGACCGGCACCTGCCGCGCCATCCGGGGCAGCCCGGCCCCCGTCGAGTGAGGCCGGCGCACGCCGCCCAGCTCGAGCTGGAATGGCATTCCCTCGACGCCGATCGCGGCCACCCGGCCGTCCAGCTCGGCGATCAGCGCCCGGACCAGCTCGATCTCGCCATCGCAGCCGATCCGCCGGACCTCGACCTCGCGGCCGAGGAAGGAAGCTCTCGCCGTCTCGTCGCCCTCCCCCGGATGAAGGATGGCGACGGAGCGGACCGCCGGATCTGCATCGTCCACGGAGCACCTCCTTTTCACCTCCGCCAGTCTGGCCCGGCAGCGTCCCCGCGCCTACTCCCGGAAGGGTGGGAGGAGCGCTTCCAGGGAGACGGGACGCCCGCCCCTCCCCCAGGGTAGGTCCATGGGAGTCGCCCCTCAGTCGCCCTGAATAGTCAGTGGTCCTCCATAATCTTAGGATGGACTTCTAAACACATTCGGTCTTGACAACGTACCATGGTAGTCGTCTATGATCTGCACATCGCGTTCGCAGTGCAGTTCAACGCGGCCCCACGCGCGGCGGCAATTTAGCCGTCGCTTTCAAGGGAAGGAGAGACCGATGGCTGGCATTGGAAAGATGGAGACGTTGGGTGACCTGCAGCGCTTCAAGGAGTCGATGTCGGCGAACGTGGACGAGCTCCAGTCGTACGAGGGGACCCGTCTGCAGTTCGAGGCGCTGGTGGTCAAGGCCTTGTCGCTTACTCAGCAGCAGGCGGCGCTGACCGCGGCCAAGCAGGACGCGTCGAAGCAGCTCAAGACCGTTCTGATCGAGGCGCAGCGGCTGGCGACGGTGCTGCGGTTCGCGGTCAAGGCGCACTACGGGCCGCTTTCGGAGAAGCTCGTGGAGTTCGGAGTGCAGCCGTTCCGCGGCCGGACCCGCAAGCAGAAGCCGGAGACGCCGCCCGAGTTGAAGGCGCCGGCTCCCGCCGAAACGTCACCCGTCGAGTAGACCTCCGCATCGCATCCGTTCGGGGGGCGCGTTCCGCGCCCCCCCTTTTTTGCCTCCCCTACGCCGGGCTTCAGGTCACAGCAGCAGCGAGGCCTGGAACGCGAGCAGGTAGTCCTCGCGGGCGATACCGCTCTGGCTCAGTGCGCGTCAATGGCCCGCGTGAGCCCCGAAGGGGCGTAGGCATAGAGCCTGGGGCTTCAGCCCCAGGTTGGGCGCCCCCCGGGGCCAATGCCTGCGTCCCTTCGGGACTTGGCGAACTACGGGATTCCCTGACCTGGGGCTGAAGCCCCAGGCTTTATGCCTGCGCCCCTTCGGGGCTGTCAAGACGAGCGACGGGACTTTCGAAACACGCTCTTACACATTGGCAATCGATCGCCTACCCCTCGTTGCAGCGGACGCGGCCAAAAGTGCCGCGCCGCTGAACTCGAGTATCGTTCGGCGGCAGGTGGCCACTCCCTGTCCCTTCGGCGTGCCCCTCGGAGGATGCTGCGTGGGTCCCCACAACCTGAAGGTCGCGTTAAAATCCTGCCATGCTCTTCAAGCGAGCCTTCCTGGATGGAATCGTGTCGGGTGCCATCACAGTTGCCTTCCGGCGCTGGACGCGCCCGAGCGTTCGCACGGGCGGAACGCTCAAGACGGCGGCGGGGGTGCTGGCCATCGACGCCATCAACCAGGTGTCTGCGGAGGAAATCACCGAAGACGACGCCCGGCGCGCGGGCTATCCCTCCCTGCAGGCCTTGATGAAAGATCTCGACGCCCGGGATGAGGGCGAGCTCTATCGCGTCGAGCTGCGGTACGCCGGCCTGGATCCCCGCATCGCGCTCCGCGAGAGGACCGACCTGTCCGGTGAGGAGCTTTCGACTCTACGGAAGAGGCTGGCCCGGCTCGACGCCGCGAGCTCTGCCGGCCCGTGGACTCTGGCCGTGCTCCGGCTGATCGAGCGCAATCCGGGAGTGCGGGCCGGCGATCTGGCTCCGCAGGTCCAGCAGGAGAGGGCGGCGTTCAAGGTGAACGTGCGGAAGCTGAAGGGATTGGGCCTGACGGAAAGCCTGGAGGTCGGCTACCGACTGTCACCCCGGGGCCGTACGCTGCTGGATTCCATCGGGGAAAAAAGTTGACCTCGAGAGGTCACCACCTTTTCTGTTGGAAAGGTCCCGCGATGACCGCGGAAGGTTCCACGACCACCGCGGGACTTTCCACGGTGACTGCGGAAGCTTCCACGCTCACAGCGGAACGTTCCGTGGTGACCACGGAAGGTTCCACGCCCGCCGCGGGACTTTCCGGATGACCGCGGAGGCTTCCGCGCTTTGCCGCGGAGCTTCGGCGTTGACCATGGAAGGTTCCACGCTCAGCGGGGACTTTCCGCGGTGACCGCGGGAGGTTCCACGTCCATCGCGGGACTTTCCGCGGTGACCGCGGAAGGCTCCACGCCCACCGGGGGACTTTCCGCGGTGGCCACGGAAGATTCCACGCTCACAGCGGAACTTTCCGCGGTGACCGCGGAAGGTTCCACGCTCATCACGGGACTTTCCGTGGTGAGCACGGAAAGTTCCACTCTCATCGCGGGACGTTCCGCGGTAACCGCGGAAGGTTCCACGCCTACCCCGGGGCTTTCCATGGAGACCACGGAAGGTCCCACTCCCACCGAGGGACTTTCCGTGATGACCGCGGAAGGTTCCTCACTCGCCGCTTCACTCCGCAGAGGCGCCGCGCCAGGAAACCTCCGGAGGCGAGAAAGGCGCGTCTTGCCCTGGGTTGCTTTTTACCGCAAAGCTCTTTATCCTGGTCTCCTGTACAGCGAAAGGAGTACACCAACCATGCTGAAGCACCCGAGCGCGTTTCTTCCCGTGGCCATGTCCCTCGCTGCTCTCGCCGCCGTGCTGATGTTCGTGGCTTTGCATGGAACCGCCCCCCAGGCAGATGAGGGTGCAGCGGCCCACATCTGGC
>JBJMGZ010000157.1:0-2686 GCA_045807605.1 Thermoanaerobaculia bacterium
CCGCTCAGCCCGCTCCGAGCCGCCCGAGCCGGGCGAGATCGGACTGCCAGGACCGGCGCTCGCGGGCCTCCCGCTCGAACAGCTCTTCCGTCTTGCTCAGGATCAGGGTGTACGGCCGCCCCGAGCGCCGTGTTTCGTGGCGCACGGGGAGCTCGGAGGCATCGATCCGTTGATGAATGTGTCCCCGGCTCTGTTGGGCGAGCGGCCATTCGAGCCGCTGGCGGACAGGATCGGCGAGGAAGGCGCCCAGCCTGCTGCAGAGCTCGCAACGGCAGCCGTCCGGAAGGGCGATCGACCAGTCGCCCGCGCTCCGCGCCGGCCGGGCCAGCCGGGCCTCCAGCCGCCCGATGCAATGTCGCGTCAGGGCCGCAAGCGCAGACGCGGCCGATCTCCCGGGCGGGGCTTTCTCCTTCGCGGCCGCCCGTACCACCTGCACGAGGCAGGGGAGCAGCGGCTCGTTCTCGGCGGTGCACAGGGCTGCGACGACCTCGTCCCGGAAGTCGTCCGCCGCCACTGCTCCGGCGCTCCCGAGAAGGCCGTGGAGCGGCGCGGAGAGCGCCGCCACCGCCTTGTCCCGCAGGCTCGGCTGCGCATGGCGCCGCGCCTCGCCGATCACCACCTGCAGCTCTTCCCACCGGTCTCGCAGCAGCAGCCGCGCGACGGCCGATCCCACGGCTTCATCGGCAGCGCGCAGGGCTTTGCAGAGGCGCGGCAGCGCGGCGAGCCAAGAGAGCCGCTCCGGTTCGTTGAGCCACCGGCCGCGATGGCGGTCGCCCGACCAGGCGGAGAGCAGCTGCCCCCACCAGCTCTCGCCGTAGCGCCTGGTCAGGGCGACCAGCGGCGGCGCCTCCTCAGGGGTGAGCGCCTCGACCCGGAAGGGCTGGAGCAGCGACGCCGCCAGCTCCGGCGTAGCGAGGCCGTCCGCCACCCGGAGGGCGCTGCCGAGGAGGCCGCGGCCGTCCTCGCGGTATGCGACGCCTCCCCAGAACGGCAGCAGCGACGCCGCGAGCTCCCTGGCCTCGGGCACCCCACCGGCCAGGATCCGCTGCTCGAGCGCCCGGAGCGCCCAGGCGGGCGAGGCTTCGGCCCGCACGGCGAACGCGCGCTCGCGCGGCCACAGCACGAGGGCCGCCCGCCGGTACCAGCGGTCCATGGTGTTGCCGTAGTTGCCCATGTACCCCTCGTACTCGGAGGCATAGGGCGCGAGCTCCGACGACGGAGTCGAACAGCACACCTCGTCGTCGGACACCTGCGAGACGATCGGCAGGGCCTCCTCCCCTGCCGGGTCGACCCAGCGGGCCAGCGTGATCTCGCCGTCGATGAAGTCGCCGAGCTCGTAGGCGTCTGGATCGTCCGTCGCGGCGTCGTTCTCCGACCACTCATCGTCCTCGTCGCGCTCCCAGTGGCGGTTCCGGCCGCGCCAGGGCTCGTCCCAGCCCGGCTCCCTGCAGTCCCATGTCTCATGGATCTCGGCGAGCGCGAGCACCAGCTCGCAGCCGCAGCGCTCCGCCGCCGCCCGGAGCGCCGCCGCCCGGGCGCCGTCGTTCCCCTTGAGGCGCTGCCAGGCGAGGCCGTGCGCGGTGTACTCGTGATCGAGGAGGTAGACCAGACGGTTCGGCGGCTGCGCCGGCTGGCCCTCGTCACGATACCTCCGGGAGGGGCGTGGTGTCGCGAAATGATCGCGCAGGCACCGGACGAGGGCGTCGACCGTCGCGGGCTCGGCGGCAGCCGCTGCGATCGCGGTCTTGCCCCCCTCGAGGATCAGGTTGTAGGTCAAGGCGAGCCGGTAGCCCTCCTTGACCGGTCGGACCTCGTGCCGGCAGTCGGCATAGAAGGCGACGAAGGAGAGCTGCCGGCGGGAGCCGCGGTCGACGACCTTCTCGCCCTGGTGCTCGACGACCAGCTCGCCGCCCTTGAACGAGGCCGGCAACGTCACGACCAGGGTGCCGACCATGGCGTCGGCCTTCTCCGAATCCTGGTGCGGCAGGAAGAACTGGCCCGGGCCATAGACCAGGAAGGAGTGGAGCTCGGCCTTGAGCCGGCAGCCGTCGGCCAGCCCGAGATCGGCGCGCAACTCTTCGAGCACCGGCAGGAGCGTCCGGTTCCACCGCCGGCGGTCGATCTTCACCCGGCTCCTGGGAATCTCCCAGGTGTCCCGGACTCGCCGGTCGAGAAGCGTCTTCTCCCCCCGTCCATAGCGAGCGGGCCGGGCGAGCCGGCAGAGCCTCTCCGCCTGAGCCCGCGAGACGGGAAGGCAGAGCCGTCCGAGCCCCTGCACCTCCAGCTGCAGGTCATCGGCCGTCGCCGTCCGCCGGGCGGTGAAGCACCCGGGCGAGCCGACCGCGCCGAGGATCTCGCCGATCCGCTCAAGGTTGTCGACCATCACAGCACCTCTCCAGGAAACTCGCCGCCCATTGTCGACTCCACGTAGATGTCTTGGGGCTCGTTGGAAACGTCTCTCGGTCCTTCCGGCAGGAGAAAAATGCCCGGCACCCGAATGATACGCCAACCGCCGCCTGCTGGAGGAGAGGGAAAGCGGAGCAGCCGGGACGACCGCAGCCAGCGGACACCAAAGGACCGGGCCGTGGGCTGACGCAACCCCGCTTCTCCCTGGTCCTCCTCGCCTGCGGTCGGTTCCTGAGTACCTCTGCGCGCCGCATCGACTGCCAAGTCCTGGCCAGCCGAA
>JBJMGZ010000158.1:0-4723 GCA_045807605.1 Thermoanaerobaculia bacterium
CCGCCGCCCACGTCGCTGTGGGCGCCGCAGAACCAGACCTGCTCGATCCTCTGCGGCGGCTTGGGCTTGAAATCCCACAGCGTCGGCTCGAACGGAGCGCGGTGCTCGTCGATGGCCAGGGCATGGAACGCGTTCCTGACCGATCCGCTCAGCTCCGTGTCGTGGAACTGATACTTCCGGCGGGTCATGCCGCGCAGCCCGCGCAGGGGGATGCCCAGCGATCCGACCGTGTCCCAGACGCCGACGCACTGGATCTCGATCTCCTCGGCGACCGAGTTCTCCTTGCGGAAGCTCACCGCCGGCGGATCGGTCGGCTTGACCTCCGAGTGGTACAGGTTCACCGCGTCGCGGTAGTGGCGGACGCCCTCCCGGCGCAGGATGCCGCACTTGCGGATCATGCCGCCGAGGCTCCGCGCCGTGTACGCCCCGCGGCTGAACCCGAAGAGGAAGACCTGATCCCCCTCCTCGTAGTTCGCCACGAAGAAGCGGTAGGCGTCGAGGATGTTGTCCGCGAGCCCGTCGCCGAAAGCGCCGCCCGACCAGCGGTCGACGACGTTGCCGGTGCCGACCCCCTGGTCGTAGAACGTGATCTGCGGAATCGCGCCGTCGCGCTTGGCGATCCGGTAGGCGATCTTCACCACGTTGGTCGGGCACGGAACTCCCTCGCGTTCCTGGTCCGCCCGGTTCCAGGTGCCGTCGCAGCAGACGATGAGCCGTTTCATATCGACCTCGCTCTGTTGTTCGTTGTTCAAGACATCCTACAGCTACCTGCGGCATTAGGCGCCAGGGGCAGGCGCTTTGCTACATCTCGGGAAACGACCCAGGCCGTTGTTTTCCCTCAGCTCCAGGCAGGCGCTTTGCTACATCCCGGACCGATGGCCGCCGAAGTCCAGGACTACTACCACCGCATCCTGCCGTTCTACGACGCCGAGCTGCGCGATCGAGGGGACGAGGACTTCTGGGTCCGGATGGCGAGCGAGCCGCCGGGCTGCCGCGTCCTGGAGCTGGGCGCGGGCACCGGCCGGGCCACCCGGCTCCTCGCGCAGAAAGCAGGGCGCGTGGTAGCCTCCGAGCTCAGCCCCGAGCTGCTCGCCAAGGCCCGGCGCAAGCTGCTTGGCCTCCCCCACGTCCATCTCCTCGTCGCGGACATGCGCGAGCTCCACCTGCAAAAGACATTCGATCTGATCGCGGCCGTGGACGATCCCTTCGTCCATCTCACCGAAGACGAGGACCGTGACCGCGCCTTCGCGGTCGTGGCCGAGCACCTGGCGCCAGGAGGCCGCTTCGTGCTAGACGCGGCCTGGTTCCCGCCCGAGGACCGGGAGGATCTGGTCAAGGAACATGTCACCCGGGACGGCAAGCTCCGCGTGCGGCAGGTCTGGCACTGCGATCCCGAGTCCCGCCTCTGCACCGCGCGCTTCGAGTACCGGCAGGAAGGAAGGCTCGCCGCCGAGGCCTCCTTCCCCGGCCGGCTCTGGTCCGTCGAGGAGCTGAGAGAGCGGGCCGGAGCCGCGGGCCTGCGGCTCTCCCGTCTCTGGGGGGACTACGACCTCCGCGCCTGGGACCGGGCTTCCTCCCCGCGGCTCATCGCGGAAATGAAGCCCTGACCAAGCTCTGCTAAGATGGCGGTTCAGGCAGGTTAGTCCGGGAAATCTACAATGACGACCATCCAGCTCACGTTGCCCACAGAAGTCTTCGCCTCCTTACGGCGCTCTCCTCACGAGCTGGCCCACGAGCTCCGGCTGGCGGCGGCCATCCACTGGTACTCTCAGGGCAGAATCTCCCAGGAGCGTGCCGCCCAGTTGGCCGGGCTGGATCGCACAGACTTCCTCCTTGCGCTGGCACGCGAAGGCGTCGACGCTTTCCTGGTCGATTTCGACTCCCTGCGCAGAGAGCTGGCGGATGGGTGAGACGGCAGTCGTCAACGCCTCCCCAGCATCTACCTCGCACGGACCGGCTACCTCCACCTCCTCCAGCTTGCAGCTCCCGAGGTGCTGATTCCGAAGGCGGTCGCCGCAGAGATCGAATCTCGCGGTTCTACCGACCCTACGGCTCGCGCACTTGCCGAGAACCTGTGGCTCCGTCAGGTCGAGGCACCCCACATTCCGGAAGAGGTCCTCGCCTGGGATCTGGGCCCGGGCGAGTCCGCAGTCCTCGGATGGGCGCTTGCCCATCCCGGCTGTCTCGCCATCATCGATGACCTGGAGGGTCGAAGGTGTGCAGAGACTCTCGGCCTGCGCCTGCGTGGGACGCTGGGCCTCGTTTTGCGCGCACGCCAAAAGAATGTGATTGCGGCGGCTCGCCCTGTTCTCGAAACCCTGCGAGCCGCCGGCATGTACCTCTCCCCTCAGATCGTTGACAGAGCGCTCGCGGAGATCGGCGAGTAAGTTTCCGTGCCTCAAGAGGTGCTGGGCCCCTGCTACCATGGAGGTCTGGATCGAGCAGAGCAAGACGGGCAAGGTCCGCCGCCGGCCGGCAGCTCCGCGCTCGAGGGGCTCGCTCCCGGCCCTGAGGCGTGTCGGCAAGGAAGAAGACCCGGCGAACGCGGTCATCGAGCGCGGTTGCGAGGCACCTTCCGGGTTCACGTCCGCGACGAGCCTTGCCCTTGTATACGGCCTTCCTTGAAAGGCTGTTGGCTCCGGGAGCCTCCGGGAGCGTCCGGGAGCGATACCGCTCGGATAAGATCGCCCTGCCATGGACTCCGACGCGTTCCAGGAGAGCGTCCGCCACCTGTCCACCCTCGGCTTCACCCTGACGGTCGTGGTGCAGGCCTCCTCCCCCACCGACATCCGGGGAGCGGAGATCGTCGTCCCGCGCGCGGCCGGGCTCGTCCTGGAGCGCTGGCCCGGGCAGTGGCCGGGCGCGGTTCGAATCGCCTACGAAATGAAAGGAAGCACGGCATGGAAGAGTACGTCGAACGCGTCGTGGACCTGACCGACGCCGCCGCCAACCGGATCTACAACCTGACCACGGAAGAGGCGCGGCAGCGCCTCCTCGCGGGCGCCGACGTGCACGGCATCCAGGGCTCGTTCGCCCTGGTCGCCAAGGCGGGCCGGACCGTGCGCCTGGCGCGCTCGCTCGACCGGCCGCTGCGCTACTTCCTCGCCAAACGGCAGGAGGGTCCCGCCCTCGTCGCGGCCGACCGCATCGACGCGATCCATGCCTGGCTCACCTCCGAGGGCCTCGACGGCCAGTTCCATCCCTCCTACACGCGCATGGTGCCGGCCCACCACGTGGTCGAGATCGAGCTGATCGGCTGCCCGGACCCGGCGCCGGTCTACACCCGCTTCTTCACCCCGGAGCGCAACACGCTCGGCACCGACCTCGACGAGATCGGCCGGGCCTACATCGGCGCGCTGGCCGACGAGACTGCGCGGTGGCTCCGCCAGGTGCCCGCGCACGAGCCGCTCGGCGTCTGCTTCTCGGGCGGGATCGACAGCGGCGCCGTCTTCCTCGTGACCTATCACGTTTTGCAACAGCTCGGCATGAGCCCGGCACGGCTCAAGGCGTTCACGCTCGACCTCGGAGACGGTCCCGACCGCGAGCAGGCGCGCGCCTTCCTCGACCGCCTCGGCCTCGGGCTCTTCCTCGAAACCATCGAGGCCGACCCCGCCGGCCTCGACGCCGCCGAGGCCATCCGCGTCCTCGAAGACTACAAGCCGCTCGACGTCGAATGCGCGGCCGTGGGCCTGGCCCTCTGCGAAGCCATCCGCCGCCGCGACCCCGACTGGAAATACCTGATCAACGGCGACGGCGGCGATGAGAACCTCAAGGATTATCCGATCGAAGAGAACGCGGAGCTGACCATTCGCAGCGTGATCCACAACCCGATGCTCTACCAGGAAGGCTGGGGCGTCGGAAAGATGAAACATTCGCTCACCTACAGCGGCGGCCTCTCCCGCGCCTATGCCCGCACCTACGCGCCGGCGCGCCGCCACGGCTTCGAGGGCTTCAGCCCGTTCACCCGTCCCTCCGTGATCGCGGTGGCCGAAGGCATCCCGTTCATCGAGCTGACCGATCACGACGTGGCGCGGCTCTACGCGCTCAAGGGCGAGATCGTGGCGCGCGGCGTCCGCGCGGTCACCGGAATGGAGATGCCGGTCTTTCCCAAGCGGCGTTTCCAGCACGGCGCGCTGCCGGCCGACAAGCTCCGCGAACATCTGCCTTCCCGCGAGGCCGACTACCGGCGGCAGTTCCATGCCCTCTATGCCTGAAGAGTATCCGGAGCGCCCGGCCGAGCGCGACCGCTGGATTCTCGCCCGCCGGGCCGCCCGCAACGCGCTCGATCCGCGGCGGCCCTACGCCTACCTCGTGGAAGACGAGCGCGCCGAGGACGGCGCCGTGGTGCCGGTAGCCACCATCTTCCTGACCAACCGGGAATGCCCCTGGCGCTGCCTGATGTGCGATCTCTGGCAGAACACGCTGACTGAAAAAGTGCCGCCCGGAGCCATCCCCGAGCAGATCGATCACGCGCTCGCGCGTTTGACCTCCGCGCGGCAGATCAAGCTCTACAACAGCGGCAGCTTCTTCGACTCGCAGGCGATCCCCGTCGAGGATTACGAAGCCATCGCCCGGCGCGTCGCCGGCTTCGAGCGGGTCGTGGTGGAATCGCACCCGGCGCTCGTGGGTCCGCGCTGTGTCCATCTGAGAGACCTCTTGCACCCAACACGCCTCGAAGTCGCGATGGGATTGGAGACCATCCATCCCGAGGCCGGACCGCGCC
>JBJMGZ010000159.1:0-5893 GCA_045807605.1 Thermoanaerobaculia bacterium
CCCAAGGAGGTCAGTCATGCATCCGAGAACCTACATCCACCTCTTCCTGGGACTCGTCCTGGCCCTATCGATCGGTCTTGCCAAGCCGGCACCTGCGGAGGCGCAGACGCTCTGCCTGCGCGACAACGACTGCGCGGCGAACGAGTTCTGCGAGTTCGCGGCCGGCACCTGTCCGAAGAAGAATTCCGGCGCGCAGGGCCTCTGCGTGGTCAAGCCGCAGAGCTGCACCCAGCAGTACGACCCGGTGTGCGGCTGTGACAACAAGACCTACGGCAACGACTGCACCCGGCGGATGGCCGGCGTCTCCCTGAAGTCGACGGGCGAGTGCGGCGGCGGTGCTGCTGGTGGCGCCGCCTCCCAGCCGAACGACCTCTCCTGCTTCCTCCAGACCCTGAACTGATCCGACCCTGCCTGGGCTTCCGTCCTCATCCGGAGGCGGGAGCCCGGATCTCCAGGTCCTCGTAGAGCGCGTCGAGCACGGCGCGGATCCGCCGCTCGTGGGCGTCGTTCGCCGGGGTGCCGTTGAAGACCAGGGCGACGGCGAGACCGTGCTCGGGATCGGCGAACGCGACCGACGAGCGGTAGCCGCTGTGGCCGAAGGCCCGGCGCGAGGCGTGATGGCCGTAGGCGTAGGGGACGGTCTCCGCGCCGTACAGGGCGGAGTTGGGGATGAATCCGAGCCCCCAGTCCATGACGTGCTTGAAGGTGCTGTCCAGCATCCCCACCCGGTGGCGGGCGGTCAGGGCCTCGACCGCTTGGGGGGAGAGGATCTGCCGGCCATGCCCGCCAACACCGAGCAGCATCTCGTAGAAGCGGCCGAGCTCCCGCATGGGACCGTAGCCGTTGCCCCCGGGATGGACCGACGTGCAACGCGCCTCCGAGTCCCACCCGTGCGGCTCCGGCGCGCCTTTCCCGGTGTTCCACATGGCGCCGATCCGCCCCGCTTCCCGGTAGGAGAGATACCGCTCCCGCGGCATGCCGATCCAGGAGTCGGTCATGCCCAGCGGCTCGAAGACCTCCTCGCGGACATAGCGGTCGAACGGGCGGCCGTCCAGGCGGCGGACCACCTCGCCCAGCACGAACCAGCTCGAGGCCTGGTTGTAGCCGGCCTTCTCGCCGGGCACCCAGCGCGGCTCGGGCTTCATGGCGCAGATGCGGGCGACGATCGCCTCCCACGGGTCGCGCGGCCAGCCCGTGTCGAGCATGCGGATGCCCGCGGTGTGGGTGAGGAGGTGGCGGAGCGTGATCCGCTCCTTGCCCTGGGCGGCGAACTCGGGGATGTGACGGGCCACCGGGTCATCGAGCTCCAGCAGGCCGCGCTCCCAGAGCCGGGCGATGGCGACCGCCGCCACCGGCTTGGTGGAGGAGAGCCAGAGCATCAGGTGGTCCCGGGTGAGCGGCACGCCCGGAAGGTCTTCCCCGAGAGAATCGTCGGCCGCCACCTCGCCGTTCAGGGAGGCGTAGAGCTGGGCTCCCAGTTGGAGCCCGGCCCGGATGCCTTCTTCCAGGGTCTGGCGGGTGCGGGGGATGCGGTCGAGCATCTCCCGGATTCTACCTGCCTCGGATCTACCTCTTCTGGGCGGCTTGCTTGCTGGACAGGCTTTCGGCGAGCGTCAGATGCTCGCGCAGGGTGGGGAGGGTCTGCTGGGCGAAGGTGCGCAGGGACGGATCGGTGCCTTTCTCCGCCTGCTTCTCGAACTCCGAAACGTCCTTCTTGTGGTCCTCGACCATGTGCTGCATGTACATGCGGTCGAACTCGGCGCCGGTCAGGCGGGCGAGACGGTCGCGCTCCTGCTGCATGTCGGCCGGCAGCTTCGTCGAGAGGCTCATCCCCTTGCTGGTCGCGATCTGCATCAACTGCTGGTTCGCCTTGCTGTGATCCGTGACCATCCGCTGGCCGAAGGCCTTGACGTCGGGGCTGGCGGCCCGCTCCGCGGCCAGGTGGCCGAGCTCGACCTCCATCATGCCGCCCGCTGCGGCGTCGTGGAGGAACTTTTCGTCCAGGTTGGCCTGGCCCGCCTGGGCGAAAGCCGGGGCCAGCGCGAGCAGGCCCATGGCGGCGAATGCGGTGAACGTGGTTCTCTTGCTCATGATCTACCCTCCTTTGGAGGATTCTCTTCAGAGCAAGAGCAGTGCCACTCACCTCTCCTTGCGCCGGTCCACCATCTTCATGGTCGGCCGCGAGACGAACGGCAGCGCGCCTCCCAGATAGTTCAGGGTCTTGAGGAGGGCGCCCGGCACCCAGTGGACCTTGTGGCCGTGGGCGGCGTCCCAGACGAGCTGGGCGATCTGCTGCGGCGTCAGCCTGGCCCCGAAGGTCTCCAGGCTGCCGGCGCGGTAGGTCTGGCTCCGCACCATGGGGGTATCCACGTAGAGCGGCATCAGGTCGGTGACGGTGATGCCGTCGCGCTCCAGCTCCACGTTCAGGGCCTCGGTGAGCCCGCGGACGAAGAACTTGGAGGCCGAGTAGGTGGCGAGATCCGGCACGCCGTAGATCCCCGAGGCCGAGCCCATGCTCACCACGTGGGCGCCCTTCGTGGCCTTGAGGAGCTCCAGGGAGGCGTGGATGCCGTTGATCACGCCGATCACGTTGACCTCCACGGTGCGCACGTGCTCCTGGATCGGAGTCTCGCCGAACGGGCCCATCCGCATGATGCCGGCGCAATTGAAAAGCACGTCCATGTGCCAGGCGCTCCAGGCGCCGAGCTCGCGGATGCGCTCCTGCCACTGGGAGTAGTCGCGCACGTCGAGCCGGCCGGTCCAGCAGCGATCCGGTCCAACCTCCTCGGCCAGACTTGCCAGGCCGGCCTCGTCGATGTCCGCCGCGCCGATCCGCCAGCCGTTGCCGGCGAAGAGCAGGGCCGTCGCGCGCCCGATCCCGGATGCGGCCCCGGTGATGAAGATGGTTTTTTCCTTGGTGCTGCCGTTGGTTTTCATGCTGCCTCCTTCCCGTACGAGGGGGAGCTTATACCGCGCTGCGGCATTCCGCCCCCCCTCGTTGGGTAGGCGGCTGGTCAGTGCCCGGCCTGCGCCATCTGCACCTGCGACGGCACGAACTCCTCCAGCACGGCCTTCTTGAGGAGCGCGGGCGGCAGCAGGCCCTGGGCCAGGATGAAGTCATGGTACTTCTGGCGGTTGAACTTCGGCCCCAGGGCACGCTCGGCCTCGGTGCGCAGCTCCATCAGCCGCGTGTAGCCGCAGAAGTAGGACGTCGCCTGGCCGGGGCTGCGGAACGTGTAGCGCTCCACCTCCTGGAGCGCCATGCCCTCGGACAGGCCGACCTCCTCGCGCAGGATGCGGGTGGCCTCCTCGCGGCTGATGCGGCCGGACTGCAGGCCGGGATCGAGGTAGGCGCGGGCGGCGCGCATGAGGCGGCTCTGGAGCGCGGCGAGCTGGGCCTCGAGCGGCATGTAGGGCTTGACCTCGGCCTCGGCATAGAGCGCCCAGCCCTCCACGTTGACGCTGTTGAAGGAGAAGATCATCCGCGCCCGCGACACTCCCTTCTCGACCAGCGACGCGAACTGCAGCTCGTGCCCGGGCCGGCCCTCGTGCGCGGTCAGCGCCCAGGAGAGCGCGTCGTAGGTGAAGTCGTCGAGAGCCAGCTTGGCATCCCCCTCCTTGCCGGGGATGCGCAGAGGCAGCACGAACTCGCCCATCTCGCCGGTGTTGCCGAGCAGCCGCGGCGGGCGCATGTTCGGCGCCGGGATGGCGGCGCTCTCCGCCTCGCTCGCCAGCCGCACCTTCATCTGCCGCTCGGGCAGGCTCACGATCCCCTGCTCGCGGATGATGCGCTCCATGTCCTGGATACGCTGCTGGTAGAGGGGGAGGATCGCCTCGCCCGTGACCTGCGTCTTCTTGAGCTCGCGCAGCACGTCGCGGTAGTCGGTGACCTGGAGCCCGCGCTCTTTCGCCACCATCTGGGCGAGCGCCTGCATCTCGTTCTGGATCTCCTTGAACGACACCTGCGCCCGGCTCACCAGCTCCTCGACCGGCATGTCCACGCCGAGCGTGCGCAGGCTGTAGGCGTAGAGCTCGGCCGGCTGGCGGAAGTCGGTGCGCGCCTTGGGCAGGATCTCCTTGCGCACGAACGCCTCGTAGCCGGAAGCCTGCTCGCGCAGCTTCGCGTACGGCTGCTCGTAGCCCTGGATGCCGTACTTCTTGAACAGCTCCTCGATTCCCTTGAGATAGGTCTCGGTGTTCTGGAGGTCCTTCTCGATCTCGCCCTGGAAGGGACCGATCAGGCCGGGCCGGTCCATGCGCGAGCGGATGAACTGCTCGGCCAGCACGGACATCGGTGTGTAGCCGGGCTCGACGCCCGTATACTTGCGCAGGCGCACCAGGGCCGCGGGGCGGCGGCCCGCCTCCACCTGGTCGTCGAGCAGCGCGCGGACGCCCTGGAAGATCGTGGACGAGATGTCGAAGTAGGGAATGTTGTACTTCTCGCCGAGCTGCGAGCCCTGGAGCTGGTCGTCGGTGGCCTGGATCAGGATCTCCAGGTCCTGGCGCACCTTGGGGTCTTTCTCGGCGGCGAGCCGCTGGCGCAGCGTGTCGGCGGCTTTTTTGATCTCCTCGCGGGAGCGCTCGACGAAGCCGGGCTTCAGGTCGAAGATCTCCTCGTCGAGGCCGGGGACGCCGAGCTGGCCCGCGCCCTCGGGGCTCTGGCGCGCCAGCACGTCGATGAGGATCTGGGCGTTGGCGTCGCTGCGCTCGACCCAGGTCTCGGCCGAGGCAGGAGCCCCGGCGGCGAGCGCCAGGACCAGGATGCCCAGGGAAAGCCTGCGGAAACGGATAGAGCTCAAGAGTGACCTCCTGTCAGGAACGGGATGGGGGAGAGGCCGGTCGGTCGGCCTTTCCCTGTTAACGGCTGGGACGCGGAAAGGTTTCCGGAGGTTCTGCCACACAACCATCATGAACGTTCCAATCCGACTGCACAGCCTGCTCGCGTGTTTCCTCCTGTCTGTGCTGGCCCCGATCCTGGTGGAGGCGGCCCCTCCGGCCAGCGACGAGACCCTCGCTCGTGCCCGGGAGCTGCTCCAGCAGAAGAAGTACCGGGAAGCGGCCCGGGAGTTCACCCGCGCCGAGAAGCTCCTGGGCGGCCGGTGCGGAGACTGCCTCCTGGGCCTCTCCCGAGCCCGGGTCGGGCTCGGCGACCAGAAGGGGGGCGCGGAGGCCGCCCGCCGCGCCATCCCGCTCCTCGAAACGCCGGAGGCCCAGGCCGAGGCCTGGAATCAACTCGGCGTCGCCCTCATCGGAGACAAGTCCGGCAACCTGCCGGAAGCGGAGGCGGCCTTCCGCAAGGCGCTGGAGCTCGGCGGCGAGAACCTGGTCCGGGTCAACCTCGCCGAGGTCCTGTTCCGCGCCGAGCGTCATGCCGAGGCCCTCGACCTCGCGCGGGAGGCCCTGCAGGCCAATGTCTGGGGGCCGGACAGCCCGGGAGCCCGCATCGTACTCTGTCAGGCGAAGCGCGTCGTCTCGCCTCCCTTCCTGAACCCGGACGAGCCGGTCGAGGGGCAGGCCTGCCGCGTGGACACGGAGCTCGCGGACGAGGCCGGACCAGCCGCCAAGGGGACGGTGACACGGCCCGAGAAGATCTTCGGCTGGCTGCCGTCGTTCCCGAACGGCGGGAAGTTTGGCGAGATCTTTCTCGAAGCCGTGATCGACGAGGAGGGGTGCGTGCGCAACATCCGGGTCTGCCGGGGCCTGACCCCGGCCATGGACCGTGTCACCCAGGAGACGTTGAGCCGGTGGGTGTTCCAGCCCGCCTCGGTGGAAGGCATGCCGGTCGCCGTGCACTACACCTTGTCGGTGAAAGTCGCCGCGGTCAGGTAGGAAGGTTTCCGCAGGTTCTCCGCGGTTGGTTAGAATGTGTCTAATGCGTACTATGAAGCTCTCC
>JBJMGZ010000160.1:0-4875 GCA_045807605.1 Thermoanaerobaculia bacterium
TCAACGTCAACGACAGCGTGACGAAGTCGAAGTTCGACAACATCTACGGCTGCCGTGAGTCGCTGGTGGACGGCATCAAGCGCGCCACGGACGTGATGATTGCCGGCAAAATCGCCGTCGTCGCCGGTTACGGTGAGGTCGGTAAGGGTTCTGCACAGGCCCTGCGTGGTCTGCAGGCCCAGGTCTGGGTCACTGAAATCGACCCGATCTGCGCCCTCCAGGCCGCCATGGAAGGCTACCGCGTCGTGACGATGGACTACGCGGCCGACAAGGGCGACATCTTCGTCACGGCGACCGGCAACTTCCACGTGATCACCCATGACCACATGAAGGCGATGAAGCACAACGCCATCGTGTGCAACATCGGCCACTTCGACAACGAGATCGACGTCGCGTCGCTCTCGAAGTACCAGTGGGAAGAGATCAAGCCGCAGGTCGATCACGTGATCTTCCCGGACGGCAAACGCATCATCATGCTGGCGAAGGGCCGCCTCGTGAACCTGGGCTGCGGCACCGGCCATCCTAGCTACGTGATGAGCTCGAGCTTCGCGAACCAGACGATCGCGCAGATCGAGCTGTTCACGCAGACCGCGAAGTACCCGCTCGGCGTGTACGTGTTGCCCAAGCATCTCGACGAGAAGGTGGCGCGCCTCCAGCTCACCAACCTCAACGCGAAGCTCACCGAGCTCCGCGACGACCAGGCCAGCTATATCGGCGTGCCCAAGGAAGGGCCGTTCAAGACCGACCGCTACCGGTACTAGCTAGCAGGGGCGGCCCTCGTGGCCGCCCTCGCCCAGGGCACCCACAAGGGTGCCCCTACGTGGCAGGGGGGACCGGGAGACCGGTCCCCTTTTTCATTTTGGTAAGATGCCCCCGGTCATGAATCACTCCGGCTGGGCGCTCGACCTGGGGACGACGAACTCCGGAGTGGCGCGCTGGGACGATTCCCTGGGCGCGCCCCGCCTCGTCGAGCTGCCCGCCGTCTGCCGCAAGCCCACGTCCGAGGATGCCGAAGACCCGCTCGAAGCGCCGCGCCTGGTGCCGTCGGCCGTCCACTTCCTCGAGAAGCTCGGGACGCTGGACCGTCTCGGAAGCTGGCCGCCGCTGGCGCGGCGGTTCTTCCTCGGCCAGCGGGCGCTGATCGGCCGGCCGGCGCTCGAGCGCAACGAGGGCGTGGTGCATCCCTCGTTCGTGCCCGCCTTCAAGCCCGGCCTGAGCAGCGAGGCGCTGCGCCCCCTGGCGCGGATCGGGCGCGAGAGCCTCACCGCCCGCGACGCCGCCCACGCGTTCCTGCGCGAGCTGCTGCGCGAGATCAAGCAGGCGACGGGGCACCGGGTGCGCGACCTCGTCGTCACCTCGCCGGTGACGGCGTTCGAAACCTATCGCGCGGAGGTGCAGCAGGCGCTGCGCCAACTGGGCGTGCGCCGGGTGCGCTTCGTCGACGAGCCGGTGGCGGCGGCGCTCGGCTACGGGATCAGCCTCAGCCATGAGCGCACGGTGCTCGTCGTGGACGTGGGCGGAGGCACGATGCACGTCGTCCTCGTCCGTCTCTCTCCCCAGGGAGCGATCAGCGGACAGGCGACCGTGCTCGCCAAGCGCGGGCGCCCCCTGGGCGGCAACGCCGTCGACGGCTGGGTGCTGCAGGACCTCTGCCTCCAGATGGGCCACGACCTGGCCCGCGAGGACGACGAGGTCACCCGCCTGTGGCGCCGGCTGATGCTCGCCGAGGCCTGCCGGGTCAAGGAAGCCGTGTTCTTCAAGGAGGAGGAGGCGTTCCTGATGGACCCGCCGCGCGTGAGCTCCTGGCGCCTGTCGCAGCCGGGCAGCGCGCTCGCCACGCTCACCCCCAGGCTCACCCGGAACCGCTTGCGGGAGATCCTGGACGAGCACGGGTTCTACCGCAGCCTGAGCGCCTCGGTGGACGAGGTCCTGGAGCAGGCCCGCCTGTCCATGGGCGACGTGGAGGACGTGCTGCTGGTGGGCGGCTCGACGCTCCTGCCCGGTTTCTTCTCGTGGTTCGAGGAGCGCTTCGAGCGCCGCCGGGTGCGCGCCTGGCAGCCCTTCGAAGCGGTGGTCTACGGCGCCGCCTGCTTTGCCGGCGACCGCATGAACGCCTTGGACTTCATCGTGCACGATTACGCGTTCGTCACCCACGATCCGAAGACCGGCGAGGCCCAGAACACGATCATCGTGCCCCGGGGGACGCGCTTCCCCACCTCGCCCGAGCTGTGGAAGCGGCAGCTCGTCCCCACGTGCGCGCTCGGCGAGCCGGAGAGCGTCTTCAAGCTCCTCATCTGCGAGGTCTCGCGCGCCGACGGCGACGAGCGGCGCTTCGTCTGGGACGCGGCCGGCGACATGCACAAGGTGGGCGGTTCGTCCGGCGATGCCCAGGTCGTGGTGCCGCTCAACGAGTCGAGCCCCACGCTCGGCTATCTCGATCCGCCGCACTCGCCGCGCGACCGCCGCCCCCGTCTCGAGATCGCCTTCGGCGTGAGCGCCGAGCGCTGGCTGACCGCCACCGTCCGCGACCTCCTCACCCAGCGCGAGCTGATGCGCGAGGAGCCGGTCGTGCGGCTGGTCTGAGGAGCGTCCGGCATGGCCGAAGTAGCCGTCTTCCTCCTGGTGGGCGCCACGCTGCTCGGGTTCGGCTTCGTGGCAAGCCGAAATCGTCTGGGAGCCTGGCGGGATGCCGCGCGCTCGTGCGGCTTGCAGATCGTGGAGGCTTCCGCCGGCTTGAGACCGCATCTCCGGGCGCGGTCGGGACTGGTGTCCGTGCGGATGGAGATGTGCGGAGACAAGGGAACGGTCACCCGGATCACGGTCGCGGCTCCGGCGCCGCCGGAATTCCACAGCGTGACGATCCGTCCCGAGTCGTCGCTCGAGCTCGGGCGGGAGATCGAGATCGGGGACCGGAATTTCGATGACGCGTTCCACATCCAGGGACCGCCGCGGCTGGTGCTCGCGCTGCTCGACGCGGAGACGCGCCGGCTGCTGGCCGACTTGAAGGAGAAGGGCAGGATCCTCATCTTCTCCGGCGAGCTGCGGGCGATCGTTTCCGGCGACGAGAAGGTCGCCCCCGTCCTGTCCCTCCTCCTTGCGGTCCAGAAGCGTTTCGCTCCGGACGTCCTGCGGCGGCTGGCCGAGAACGCCACCCAGGACCCCGAGCCCGGCGTGCGGCTCCAGAACCTGCTCCTCCTGATCCGCGAGCTCTCCTGGAGCCCGGTGACCGACGAGGCGCTGCGCAAGGCGTGCTCGGACCCGGTCCCCGAGATCCGGCTGCGGGCCGCCAAGCAGTTGGGGGGCGCCGAGGGTCACGGCGTCCTGCTGGAGCTCGCGGAGAGCCTGGAGGACGACGACGTGAGCGCGGAGGCCCTCACGGCCCTCGACCGGGAGCTGCCGTTCGAGCGCCTGAACGCCATCCTCCGCCTCGCCATGCGCCGGCGCCGCCTCATGTCGGCCCGCGTCTGCCTGGAAGCGATCGGCCGCCGGGGAGCCGCCGCCGGCGTCGACCTGCTGGCGAAGGTCTTGGAACGGGAGCAAGGCGAGCTGGCCCCTGCCGCGGCCCGGGCCCTGGGAGCGATCGGCAGCCCGGCCGCCGAGGCCGCGCTCGTCGAGGCGCTCCAGCGCGAGGACGCGGAGGTCCGGGTGGCGGCGGCGACCGCGCTGGGCCGCGCCGGCACGGTGGCGGCCGTGCCGCCGCTCAAGGAAGCGGTCGAGCGCTCCCGGCTCGACCGCGACCTCCACCGGGCCGCGCGCCAGGCGATCGCCGAGATCCAGTCCCGCCTCCAGGGCGCCTCGCCCGGCCAGCTGTCGCTGGCCGGGGGGGAAGCGGGCCAGTTGTCGCTGGCGCAGGACGGCGGCGAGCTGTCGTTCGCCGACGATCCGGCCGGGCGGCTGTCGCTCGGAGGCGACGAGAATCCGGAGAACAAGGCCCGGGGGACGACCGGATCCTGAGGTGACCTGGAATGAACGGAATCATCTTCCTGCTCATCTCAGGCATCTCCGGCGCATGCATCTTGTACGGCCTCTTGCAAAGCGCCCGGGAAAGCGGCGACGAGCGTCTGCGATTCTGGCAGAAGGCCGCAAAGTCGTGCGGCTTGCAGGTCGTGGAGGTCTCCGGGTACCTCGAGGCACGAGCGGGACTGATCAACGTGCGGATTGAGGACGCCAGGGATCAAGAACGGCCTAAGAGTCGGCTCGTGGTCGAGGGTCCAGCGCCGCCGGATTTTCAACACGTAATGATCCGTCCCGAGCCTAGGATTCGCTTCGGTCGGGAGATCGAGATCGGGGACCTGCGTTTCGACAGCACGTTCTTCATCGTGGGACCGGCGAGGCTGGTGCTCGCGTTGCTCGATGCGGAGGTGCGCAGTCTGCTGCTCGCCACGAGCGCCGAGGGCTTGCTGGAGATCTCCTACGGCAAGCTTGAAGCGGTTGTGCCGGACGAGAAGGTCCCTGAAGTCCTGCCTCTCCTCGTCGACATCCGCAAGCGGTTCATTGCGCCCATGGATATCCCACGGCGCTTGGCTGATAACGTCAGCCGGGACCCCTGGGCCGGGGTGCGGCTCAAGAACCTGCTCCTTCTGATTCGAGAGCTCCCCGATGATCCGGCCACCGCCAGGGCTCTGCGCAAGGCCTGCTCGGACCCGAACCCCGAGATCCGGCTGCGGGCAGCCAAGCAGTTGGGTCCTGAAGGTCACGGCACCCTCCTGAAGGTCGCGAGGGACCTGAGGGACGACGCCGTGAGCGCGGAAGCCGTGTCAACCCTGGATCGGGAGCTGCCGCTCAAGCGCGCGAGATCCATCCTCGTCCAGGCCTTGAGCCTGAACCGCCTCCGGACAGCTCGCGCCTGTCTGCAGGTGCTCGGCCATAGCGGAG
>JBJMGZ010000161.1:0-3654 GCA_045807605.1 Thermoanaerobaculia bacterium
CGCAGCAAGTCGTGGGAGGAGCTCCGGGACGTGGGCTTCGACCATGTGATCACGGTCTGCGACAACGCCCGCCAGAGCTGCCCCCTCTGGCCCGGCAGGGCGGTCATGACCCACTGGGATCTGGAAGACCCGGCCGCCGTGGAGGGGACGGAGGAGGAGAAGCTCCGGGCTTTCGACGAGACGGCCCGCCTCCTCCAAGACCGTCTCGAAGCCTTCCGCAAGTCGGTCTAGCTCACGATCAACCGCGCCGCGATGCCGGCGAGGCTTCCCACCAGCGTGCCCGCGGCCACGTCCAGCGGGTAGTGGGCCCCGAGGTAGACCCGGGACATGGCGATGCCGGAGGCGAGGGTCAGCGTCAGCGCTCCGAGCCCGCTCCCCTCCCCGGCCAGGGCCACGGCGATGCCGAAGGCCGCGGCCGTGTGCCCCGAGGGGAAGGAGAAGGCGTCCGGATTCTCGACCAGGGCCGCAAAGCCGCCCAGGCAACTGGGGCGGGCCCGGCAGCAAACCCGCTTGAGCACCTGCGAGGCAAGCACCGCGATCATGGCCCCGAGCCCCACGAGCGCGGCGTAGCGCGGGCCGTCACCCCCCGAAAGACCGAGGGCGAGCCCCACCACCACCCAGGTCGAGGTGTCCCCCAGGTGGGTCAGGGTCTTCATGAGGCGCGTCATGAAAGCCGACTCCCAGCGCCGCACGCCGAGGAGCAGCCGCTGGTCTACGGACACGACGCGCTTCCACAGAGTCTCCATCAGAAGCTGTAGACGGTGAAGACGCCGATCTCCTGGTACGTGCCCTTCCTGTTGGGGTTCGTCGAGCCGATGGTGCCGTTGCCCGTGCTCAGCGTCCCGCCCTCGACCTCGGCGCCCTTGTAGACCAGCGAGGCCGCGAAGGCCTTGTTGAGCGTCCACTGCAGGCCGGCGTTGTAGTAGGTGAACTGGAGGTTCGGCTTCAGGTCCTTGCTCGGATCGGCCTGGTCATAGCGGCCGAAGACGGCCCACTTCGGGTCGATGTTGAACAGGCCCCACGCCGAGAAGCCGTCGGACTTGTCGCTGGCGGCGGTGGTGACGTTGCTCCAGTTCTTCGCCTGGAAGTACTCGCCGCCGACCCGGAAGCGGTCGGTGTTGTAGGCGATCAGGGCGTCGCCGCGGGTCGCGGTGTGCCTGGCCGGGGCCGCGTCCGTCTCCTGGCCGCGCTTGCCGCTGTAGCCGCCGACCGCGAGGTTGAGCCCCTTGACCGGCGTGAAGGAGACGCGGCCCTCGAAGTCCACGGTCTTGCTGCGCGTCGGATTGCTGAAGCCGCGGCCGTTGCCCACCGTGAAGGCGTAGCCCCAGAGGGGCTTGGCGCCGGTGACGTGGAAGCCCCACTCGGCCGAGGAGCCGAAGCTCAGATGGTCGGTGATGGTCTGCTCGAGATAGCGCAGGCCGTACAGGCCCTCGACGTACGGGATCCAGGGCGTATCGGCCGAGCCGAGCCGGAAGATGGCCACGGGGCTGATCTGGGCCTGGACATAGGCTTTCTTCACGAACACGTCATACCGGCGGGCGCCCTGGTCGCCGATGTCGGACTGGAACTGCGCGGACCACACCTTGTCGAAGTTGTGGGTGAAGGTGAAGTAGGTGCGCTTGACGTCGACGCCCACGCCGCTGTCGTTGCTCTCGACGCCCGTGGCCTCGTCCTCGTTCGACTTGCTGCTGACGTCGGCAAAGACGCGGATGCCGAGCTTGTTGTTGGGGAACTCCGCGGGAGCGGCCGCCTTGGGAGTCGGCCGCTCATAGGCCGGCAGGTCGTGCTTGAAGAGATAGAGATCGACGGCCGTCTCGTTCTCGGCCACGATCGTCTCGCCGTTCGGGCCGGCGCCGAGGAGCGTGACAGCCTGCCCCATGTCCCCCGACTCCGACCACGACTTGTAGCGCTCCGGGGTATTGAACAGATAGATCCGGCCGTCCTTCTCGACCTCCTTGTAATACAGGCCCGTCACCTGCGCCGACGCCATCGAGGCAGCCACCAGCGCCAGCAGCACCAGCAGACAAGCCGCGAATCGAGTTGATCTGGGCATTCCTTGGCTCTCCTTTTTCCTTGCCGATATCAGTTCAGGGGAATGGCTCGCAACGAATTCGAGGCAAGGATAGAAAGACGGCCCGAGCGTCCCTGCGACGGCGCTGTGACAGGCGTGCGACAGGAGAGGGAGAGGGCTAGGCGATGCTGAGGAATTCCGGAGGAGCCAGGAGGCCACGGCGCCTGAGCGGTTCAGGACCTTCCCGTTCGCAGAGAGAGCGCAGGCGCGGCATGCTCGACGCCGAACGAACCAGATAGAGCTCTTCCGGCGCCGGCGGAACGCTCGCCGCCCAAACAGGTGGCGGCTGCCCCATGCGCGCTGCCAGAAGCTCCGCCACTCCGGCCGCGGTCGCGAGCTCGGTAGCATCGAGGCCCGAGGGAGGAGGTACCTCGGTCCATACGAAGCCGGAGCGCTGGGCATCCGCAAGCCACTGTCTCACTTCCAGGGCTTCGAAATTGAGGAGAGCGCGGACGAGGTCTTCAAGATGCATGGCCGGTCCTTATCTTACCGCCAAAGGACCTTTGTCACCTCGCTGTCACACAGCGGTAGGCCCGCTGCCAAACCCCTCTGCGATCCTCTCTTCGACGGCCGCCTCCGGCCACGGACCTGATGTCTACCTGAACCCCGTAAAGGAGAGAACCCAATGAGGCACAACCTGAAGGCGGCTCCCCTGGCCCTCGCTCTGGCGCTGGCCGGGAGCTCCCTGTCCGCGCAGGCGGTCAAGGTCGATGCTGCGATCCCGAGCTACAGCAAGACGAGCGGCGTCTCCGGCAACATGAGCTCGGTCGGCTCCGACACGCTCAACAACCTGATGACGCTGTGGGCCGAAAGCTTCCGCAAGCAGTACCCGAACATCCGCATCCAGATCGAGGGCAAGGGCTCGTCCACCGCACCCCCGTCCCTGATCCAGGGCACTGCGCAGCTCGGCCCCATGAGCCGACTGATGAAGGCCGACGAAATCGACGGCTTCGAGAAGAAGTACGGCTACAAGCCGACGCCGATCCGCGTCGCCGTCGACGCTCTCGCGGTCTACGTGAACAAGGACAACCCGCTCCAGCAGCTCACGCTCCAGGAAGTGGACGGCATCTTCTCCAAGGGCCGCGCCTGCGGCGGCAAGGCGATCAACACCTGGGGCGACGCCGGCCTGGCCCCAGTTGGCGACCGCTTTGCCGCCGCAGGCGCGGCCCTTCGAGAAGATGCCGTCCACCTCCTGGAGCGTGAGCTGCTGGAGCGGGTTGTCCTTGTTGACGTAGACCGCGAGCGCGTCGACGGCGACCTTGACCGGGGTTGGCTTGTAGCCGTACTTCTTCTCGAAGCTGTCGATCTCGTCGGACTTCATGGTGCGGCTCATCGGACCGAGCTGGGACGTGCCGGCGATCAGGGCCGGAGGCGCCGTCGAGGAACCCTTGCCTTCGATCTGGATGCGGACGTTCGGGTACTGCTTGCGGAAGCCTTCCGCCCACAGGGTCATCAGGTTGTTCAGGGTGTCCGACCCGACCGAGTTCATGTTGCCGGACACGCCGCTCGCCTTGGTGTAGCCCTTGATCGCAGGGTCGACCTGGACCGGCTGCGCCGACAGGGTGCTTCCGGCCAGAGCCAGC
>JBJMGZ010000162.1:0-8884 GCA_045807605.1 Thermoanaerobaculia bacterium
AGAAAGATGGCGCCCAGGGCGTCCTGGGTGTTGGCGATCAGGTTGGCGAGGTCGGAGTGGTACATCGAGGCGGGATTCTAGCTCGCAACTTCGACCTCGAAGCCGCGGCTTTCGCCGGGATGACCTGCGCTTCCCGGCGGCTGGGCCGCGGCCGGATCTCCCCGGCCTCGAACGCGCGCAGGAAAGCGGTGACGATCTTGGCGTCGAAACGGCTGCCGGTGAGCTTCTTGATCGTCTCCACCGCGTAGTCGAGGCTGTAGGCCTGCTGGTACGGCCGGTTCGTGGTGATGGCGTCGAACGTGTCCGCCACGCCGATGATCCGGCCGTAGAGCGGGATCTGCTCGCCCTTGAGCCCGTCCGGATAGCCGCGGCCGTTCCAGGCCTCGTGGTGCGAGCGGATGCCGGGCACCATCTCCCGGAGCTGCTCGATCGGCGTCATGATCTCGGCGCCGATCACGGTGTGCATCTTCATCTTCTCGAACTCTTCCGCGGTGAGCTTGCCTTCCTTGAGGAGGACCAGGTCCTCGACGCCGATCTTCCCCACGTCGTGGAGGAGCCCGCTGATCCAGATCTTGTGCTGGGTCTCCTCGGGGAGCTGCAGGTAGCGCGCGATCGTGCGGCTGAAGGCCGCGACGCGCTCGGAGTGGCCGCGGGTGTAGGGGTCCTTGGCGTCGATCGCGGCCACGAAGGCGCGCATCGAGCCGATGAAGAGCTCGCGGTTCTGCTGCGCCGCCTGCCGGAGCTGCTGGATGTAGCGCTCGACATGGCCGCTCATCTGGTTGAAGTCCTCGGCCAGGTCCGCGAACTCGAAGGTCAGCCCCTGCGTCTCGACCTGGCCGCCGAACTTGCCGGCCGCGATCTCGTGCGTCTTCGCGGCGAGCCGCTGGATGGGCCGGGAAACCCAGCTCGCGGCCATATAGGCGAACAGGAGCGCGAGCGCCACCAGGAGCACGGTCGAGAGCACGGTCTGGAAGATCATCCGGTCGACCCCGGCGAAAGCCGTGGAGAGCGGCTTCTGCACCACGACCCCCCAGCCGCTCGCCTCGACCGCGCTCACCTGCACCAGGACCTCCTGCAGACCGTCCTCGGTATCGACCTCGTTCTCGCGGGTCAGGCTCACCGGCCGTTTCACGAACTCCGGCAGGACCTCCTTCTTGAGCACCTCCTCCTTGGCCGGATCGCTGCCGTCGGACCACAGGATCTGGCCCTGGCGATCGACCAGGAAGAGCGCGACGCCCGCGCTCACCTGGGCCTGGAGGACATCCTCCAGCGGCTGGAAGCGGATCAGGGCCATGACCACGAGAAGCTGGCCGTCCGCGCTCCGCAGCGGGATCGCCAGGGCCGCCAGCGGCTCGGTACCCTGGCCCATGTCCACGAAGCTGTAGATCGGATCGGACGACTTCTGCTGCCGGGCCTGCTGGAATGCCTGGTCCATGGCGGCCCGCGCGGGAGCGCCGAGGTTGCCGGGGGCGAGCAGGGGGCCGCCGCCGGTTTCGTCCATGATGCGCAGCGCCAGCAGGCCGTCGCTCTCGCGCACGAAGCGATGCAGGTGGTCGCCCACCCAGGGCTCGTGCAGGCGGTCCGCCATGCGGGGCGAGCCCGGCGCGACCAGGAGCCCGTGGCCCAGCTCGCGCAGCGGACGCTGCACCGTGTCCAGGTAGGCCGAGACCTCCTTGGCGAGCACGCCGGCCTTGCGGATCAGGAAGTCGCGCTCGGAGTTGCGCAGCACCTCCTGGTTCTTCTGGATGAGGAGGAAGCTGCTGACCAGGAGCGGGATGATGCCGGAGAGCAACAGGATCAGGAGAAGGGCGTGCCGCACCTTCAGTCGGCGAAGAAAGCTTCGGCTGGGCGTCGTCATTTGCTTATCGGGTTCGTTACAACTCGTCGGATTATACCCGATCGGCAATGAAACCTCTAAGCTCCGCGGCGACCACGTCCATCCCGATGCCGTCCACCATCCGACCCTCGCCGAGCGCGGTGGGGAGAACCCAGGTCAGGCCGGACTCCCGCGCCTTCTTGTCGCGCGCCATGAGCGAGATCAGCTCTTCGGGATCGAGCGGCGGCAGCGGCGGCAGGCCGAAACGGTCGAGGAGCGACGAGAGCCGCCGGGCGAGCGCCGGATCGAGCCCCTCGCGCACGGCGAGCCGCAGGGCGAAGAGGATGCCGTACCCGACCGCTTCGCCATGGCGAAGCCCGGAGTAGCCGCAGGCGGACTCGATGGCATGGCCGAGGGTATGGCCGAAGTTGAGGAGGCGCCGGTCCCCCTGCTCGGTGGGATCGCGCTCGACCACCCCGATCTTGGCCGCGGCCGCGGCGGCGACCACGGGTCCCAGCTCGGCGGGATCGCCGGCCAGCAGGGCGTCGAGCCGCGCCTCCACCCGGTCGAGGAGCGCGGGATCGAGGAGCGCGGCCATCTTGACCACCTCGACCAGCCCGGAGCGCAGCTCTTCCCGCGGCAGGGTCGGCAGGACCGAGGTGTCGCAGACCACGAACGCCGGATGATGGAACAGACCGACCGTGTTCTTGCCGCCGGGGAGGTCCACCCCGGTCTTGCCGCCGATCGCGGCATCCACCTGGGCGAGGAGCGTGGTCGGGACCTGCGCGAATTCGACTCCGCGCAGGAAGCATCCGGCCGCGAAGCCGGCCAGGTCGCCCACGCTGCCGCCGCCGAACGCGACCACCCGGCTGTCGCGCTTGCCGCCGGCCTCCAGCATGGAATTCCAGAGCCGTCCGGCGGACTCTAAAGTCTTGGCCGGCTCCCCCTCCTCCACCTCCAGCACCACCCATCGCCCCGCCTCCCGCCGCAACGGCTCCAGGCGCGAGCCATGGAGGCCGAGCACCCGCGGCGTGCTGACGAGGAAGACCGTGCGTCCGGAGAGCCACCCGGCGAGTTGGGCATGGGCGGACGCCAGGGCGTCCTCCCCCACCAGCACGGGAGTGGAGCCGGACGGGTGGCGGAGGATCAGGGTTTGGTTGGACATTCTGAATCCGATCTTCAGCCCCGCAGGGACGACGGCATGTAGATGCTATGCGAGGCCGGCCCAACCGCAGTGGCGTATCGGGAGGGGTAGAAAGAGGCGGGCCGTTGGTTGTAGGTTCTGGGTACTTTGCATGAAAGGAGATCCCAGCCATGAACCAGCCGACCCGCGTCGAAGAGTCTAACGAAAATCGTTGCGTCCTGTATGTGGCCTTCGAGTTGGGCCGCAAGGAGTGGAAGCTGGCGTTCGCTTTGGAGGCGCGCCAGAAGCCGCGGTTGCGGACGATCGCGGCCGGCGACATCTCAGCATTGCTCAAGGAGATCGAGCACGCCGCGCAGAAGCTTGCCGTGGCCGAGAACTATCGCGTGGCGAGTTGCTACGAGGCCGGCCGCGACGGGTTCTGGCTGCACCGTCAGCTCGCGGCCCTGGGCGTGGACAACGTGGTGGTGGATGCCGGCAGTATCGAGGTCAGCCGCCGCTTCCGGCGCGCCAAGACGGACAAACTGGACGTACAGGGATTGCTGTCGCGCCTGATCCGCTATTGCCAGGGCGAGAGGAAGGTATGGAGCGTGGTTCGGGTGCCGACGGTGGAACAGGAAGACGGCCGGCAGTTGTCGCGCGAGCTCGAGTCGCTCAAGCAGGAGCGGACTCGTCACCGCAACCGTCTGCTGGGTCTTCTGGCCAGCCAAGGCGTGTTGCAGGTGAAGGTGAGAGGCGACTTCGTCGAGCAGCTGTCGAAGCTGGCGCTGTGGGACGGGACGGCTCTTGCGCCGGGCATGCGCGGTCGTTTGCTGCGCGAGTACGAGCGGTTGGAGAAGGTTCAGGAGCAGATCCGGGATCTGGAGAAGCAGCGCCAGGAAGAGGTGACGTCGGCCAACGCGGCGATGGACAAGGTGAAGCAGTTGGTGTTGCTCAAGGGCATCGCCATGACCAGCTCATGGCTGTTCGTGCGCGAGTTCTTTGGTTGGCGGCAGTTTCGCAATCGTCGGGAGGTCGCGTCGTTGGCGGGCTTGGCCCCGCTGCCGTACGAGAGCGGGGAGAGCATCCGCCACGATCAGGGAATCAGCAAGGCGGGCAACCGTCGTCTACGGACCATGATCATTGAGATCGCCTGGACGTGGCTGCGCTTCCAGCCGCAGAGCCGGCTGAGTCTCTGGTTCCAGGATCGTTATGGTCCCGGCAGTCGGCGCTCGCGCCGGGTAGGCATAGTGGCGTTGGCGCGCAAGCTTCTGGTTGAGCTGTGGCGCTATCTGGAGACCGGCGCGATCCCGGAAGGAGCTGTGTTGAAGAGCTGCGTCTAAGCCACGACAAGAGAAAGATCCGGACTGGGAGAGCGAGCCCGACCCGGGCTATGGTTGCTGTCGGGACCGACATTTTAGATGGGGCAGCTCTCTTGGCTCTGCCCAAGATCGTTCGCAGCGAATGCGGCAAGTGGTGATCGGCCCCCTGGGGGCTGACACGGATAGAAGCTGGCGGGAACAGCCGAGCTCCCGCACAACCGGGCGGGCCCCAGATCGGAGAAGGTTGAGGAGGAGGAAGCTTTCCCCCACCCACCCACGCCGGCTTCGCCGGCGCCAGGTGGGAAAGGACCAGAGGTGGAGCCAAGCGGAGGAGAACGGACATCGGGAAAAAGAACATCCCAGAGCCTTGACAACCGGGCCTACATAGAAGCCCGGGGTCAGGAGCGCCGTAGGCGCGACGACCCCGGGTCATCAGACCCAAAACAATCCAAGCCCCGCAGGGGCGACGGCAGAGGCCCGAGCGCGAGCCGGAGCCCCCCGCCCCGCTGCGGGGCTTACGCCCCTGGCCCATGCCGTCGCCCCTGCGGGGCTCAGGGTGGTTTTTGTGCCCCCCAACCCCGGGCTGAAGCCCGGGGCTACATGCCGTCGCCCCTTTCGGGGCTGGACATGAAAAAATGTGTGGCCCTCCTGGGGTTGAAACCCCAGGCTTTATGCCTGCGCCCCTGCGGGGCTTTACAATCGCCCTGATGCTTCGCCGTAGCCTCGCCTGGGCCCTCCTCTTCGCCCTGGCCCTGCCTGCCCTCCCGCAGCCGCCGCTCACCCGCGAGCAGGAGCTCGCGAACCTGCGCGCCGTGATCGCGAAGCTCGAAGCCCGGGCCGGGGAAGCCCGCAAGCTCCAGAGCGGATTGCGCGGCGAGCTGGAGGCGGCCGACCTGGAGCTGCGGCTCCAGCAGGCGCGCCTCCGGGAGGCGGAAACCGCCCGCGACCTCGCCGTCCGGCGGGCCGAGGAGGGCGAGCGCGAGGTGGCGCGCCTCTCCGCGTCTCTCGCGCAGGCGCGAGAGGGCCTCCGCCGCCGGCTGGGCGCGCTCTACCGCCTCGGACGCCAGGGCTACCTGCGCTTCTTCCTCGCGCTGCGTCCCGACGAGCGGCTCCTGCCCTCGATCCGCCTGGCGCGCTACCTCGCCCGCCGCGACCGCGCCGCCGTCGCCCGCTACCAGGAGGCCGGGCAGCGCCTGGCGCTGGAGCGCGACCGTTTGGCAGCGCAGCGCGAGGACCTCGAGCGCTGGCTCGCCCAGGAGGAGACCCGCCGCCGGCAGCTCGCCGATCTGCGCCGGCGCAAGGCCGTGCTCCTCGCCCGCGCCGAGCAGGAGGGGCGCGCTCTCGCCGAGCAGGCCGGCGCCCTCGCCGACCGCGAGCGCAAGCTCTCGAACCTGGCGGACTTCCTCTACGGCCGCGCCACCTCGGAGCTCTCGGGCACGCCGATCCAGCAGTTCCGCGGCGTGCTCGACTGGCCGGCCGCCGGCAAGGTGGCCGAGAAGTTCGGCTTCCGGCTCGATCCGCGCTACAAGACGCGCGTGCCCCACAACGGCATCGACCTGGCCACGGAGCCGGCCTCGGAGGTGCGCGCCGTCTTCCCGGGCAAGGTGCTCTACGCCGCCCCGTTCCAGGGCTACGGACAGACCGTGATCGTGCACCATCCGGGGCGCGTGTTCACCCTCTACGCCGGCCTCTCCGAGCTGCGGACGGGTCCGGGAGGTATGGTATCTTTAGGCGATGTCGTGGGACTGGCGTCGGACAGGCTCTACTTCGAGATCCGAGTGGAGAACCGGCCGGACGACCCCCTGCACTGGTTGAGGTAACCTGCCCATGAGCCCCATGAGCCGAAACCGTGTCATTTTCTTTCTCGTCTCCGTCCTGCTGGTGCTGCCGATCGTCGGCGACACGCTGCTGCGCGCCGCGGAGCGCGGCGAGCCCGGCGACGAGGATTCGTTCTACAAGTACCTCTCGGTGTTCACGGAGGTGCTCGGCCTCGTGCGCCAGGCCTACGTCGACCAGCCCGAGATGGACACCCTGATCGCCGGCGCCCTCGACGGCACCACCGACGCGCTGGACCCGTTCTCGATCTACGTCCCGGCCAAGCACATCGACGCCTACCTGTCGGCGCGCACCCTGGGCCTGCGCAACAGCGGCCTCGTGCTGCTCAAGGAGCACGGCATCCTCTACGTGGTGGCCGCGGAGAAGGGGAGCCCGGCCGAGGCCGCCGGCGTCAAGGCCGGCGACATCGTGGCCGAGGTCGACGACCGCCCGACCCGCACCATGCCGCTCTGGGAGGTGCAGGAGGTCCTGGCCGGCAAGCCGGGCACCAAGGTCTCGCTGGAGATGGTCCGCGTCGGCGAGGCGGTGCCGGTCTCGTTCGAGCTCAAACCCTTCGATCCGCCGCCGGTGGGCCTCTCCGAGGTCGAGGGCGCGCCCATGCTGCGCATCCCGTCCTTCGAGAAGGGCGCCGCGGACCGGGTCAAGGCGCTGCTCCAGGAGAACGCGGCCAAGACCCGCCAGGGCCTGCTCGTCGACCTGCGCGGCGTCTCTTCGGGCGAGGTCGAGGTGGCGTACCAGATCGCCGAGCTGTTCGCGAGCGGCGACCTGGGCGCCCTCAAGCGCCGCGACAAGGAGCTGGAGACCTACAGCGGCGCGCAGCAGCCGGTCTGGCAGGGGAAGATGGTCGTCCTGGTCGACCGCAGCACGCTCGGCGCCGCCGAGGTGCTCGCGACCATCCTGCGCCAGAAGGTCAAGGCCGAGCTGGTGGGCGAGCGCACGTTCGGCCACGCCGGCCGGCTGGGCACCGTCGATCTCTCCTCCGGCGGACGGCTGCTCTACACCGAGGCCTTCTACACCGGTCCCGACCGGGAGCCGCTCCAGGACGCCCTCAAGCCGGACCTGCTCGTGGACGAGCGCTCCAGGACCTACCTGGAGAAGGACGTCCCCATGACCGAGCTGATCCTGCGCCGCGGCGTCCGCCGCCTGCGCGGCGAAGAGACGGAGGCGGCGCAGAAAGCCGCCTGACCTGACGCAGTGCAACCGCGCCGGCCGAATGCCCGCCGACGCTCCGCCATTCGCGGACGTTCCCGCTCCCCCCGCTCAGGGCCGTCCGGCCTCTGGATCCTGATCCTCGGCGTCCTCCTGGGCGCCGGGGCTCTCTATCTGCTCGGCGGCCGCGGCCGGACGCCCGGCGGGCAGCCGCCGCCGGCGGCGAGCCCGGCAGCTCCGAAGAAGGCAGAGAGCCGGCCCTCCAGGCCCCGCCCCCGTAGAAATCACCGCGAGGTCACCGAGCCCGACAATCCCAGGGCGGTCGAGGAGGAGAAGCGCTCCTCCGGCGTGGAGACCGTGCCCGCGCCCGCTCCGGCCGAGGGCGGGCGCGTGGCCCTGGTCATCGACGACCTCGGCCGCAGCCTCGACGACCTCCACGCCATCGAGGGGCTGAACGTCCCGCTCACCTACGCCGTGCTGCCGTTCGAGGAGCAGACGCCCGAGGTGGTCGAGGAGCTGCGGCAGCGCGATGCCGAGATCCTCCTGCATCTCCCCATGGAGCCGGCCGGCGCGGCCAAAGACCCCGGCCCGGGCGCGCTGCGCCTGGGCATGTCGCCCGAGCAGCTCCGGCAGTTGACGCTCTCGGCGCTCCGGGCCGTGCCCGGCGCCGCCGGGGTCAACAACCACATGGGTTCGGGGCTGACCGCGGCCGAGCCGTCCATGATCACGATCCTCGGCGTGCTCTCGTCGCGCGGGCTCTTCTTCCTCGACTCGCGGACCAGCGCCGAGAGCGTCGGCTACAAGATCGCGATCCGGCTCGGCGTGCCCGCGGCCGAGCGCCAGGTCTTCCTCGATCCCGATCCGAGCCCCGAGGCGATCCGCGCGCAGTTCCACCGCCTGCTGGGGCTCGCCCGCACCCGCGGCGCGGCCGTGGCCATCGGCCATCCGCACCCGGAGACGATCGCGGTCCTGGAGGAGGAGATCCCCAAGGCGCTGGCCCTGGGCTACGAGCTCGTCCCCGTGAGCTATCTGCTCGACCGGCCGGACGCGCCGGAAGATCCCGACGAATGAGCCGCCGGCTCCTGCCGGCGACGGCCGGGGCCCTGGCGATCCTGGCGCTCGGCTGCCTGCTGCAGGCGGCCTGGGGCTACAGCCACAGCGATCTTTCGGGGCACGCGGCCGGGTCCGACGACGCCTACATCTCCTACCGCTACGCCTTCAACCTGCTCCACGGCCACGGGCTCGTCTTCAACCCCGGCGAGCGGGTGGAGGGGTACACGAACCTCCTCTACGTGCTGCTCATGGTGCCGCTGGCCTGGCTGGGGGGGCCGGAGCGCCTCTACCCGCTTTCCGTGGCGCTGAACCTCGGGTTCGCGGCGCTCGCGGTGGTCCAGGTCAGCCGCTTTGCCGCGCGCCGTCTGGGCGGCTTCGCCGGCGGCCTGGCGGCGCTCCTGCTCGCCCTCTGCCCGTCCCTCTGGGTCGCGGTCGCCTCCGGCTTGGAGACGCCGCTGGTCCTCTGCCTCCAGGTGGCGATCTGGATCGCCGTGGAGGAGGCTGCCGACGAAGGCGGGAAGGGCCGGGTCCTGCTCCTGGCCGGCCTCTCCGCCATCCTGATCCTCACCCGGGCGGACGGTTTTCTCA
>JBJMGZ010000163.1:0-10032 GCA_045807605.1 Thermoanaerobaculia bacterium
CGCGGGCATCGTGGAGGATCTCCCGCAGGCGGAGCATCGTCGCCGCGCGCGAGCCGCCGCCGAAGTTGCGGTCGAGCACCCCGAACATGGCCGCGGGCGTGCGCAGCAGGAAGTCTCCCGTGCCACCGAGGTGGATCACCACCCCCTGGCCCGCGATCAGGCTGGTTCCCGGTGCCGGCGCGACCACCGCCCGGGTCAATCCCTCGATCCGGTTCGTCGCCATCAGGATGGAGCGCGGGTTGATCGCGTCGGCCACGTTGAAGGCGGCGGTGATCTCGTCGCGCTGCGTCCGGGTGTCGACCGTCTCCTCGACGGCCCCGACCTCGACCAGGCCCAGGCGCGACAGGGAGTCCATGAAGCCCGAGGTGACCACCTTGCCCGTGGCGTCGATCCGGCGGGCGCCGGCCGGGACGGCAACGTCGCGGCCCACGGCCCGAATCTTTCCATCCTGGAGGAGGACCGTGCCGCCGTCGATCGACCCCGCGGGACCCCCGGTGACCACCTTGCCGCCGGTGATGGCGACCGTCTCTGCCAAGCCCATCGCGGGCAGGGCGAGCAGGAGGAGGCCAAGGAGGAAGACAGCCCTCAGCCGCCTCACCGGTCACCCCCGTTCTCGTCGAGCTCCCTGAAGCCGAGCTCGAAGTCGGTTCGCGGCCGTTTCGCCGGGTCGTTGCGGTCATAGGCCAGGCCGCCGTCGATCCAGACCTTCTCGGCGCGGCTGTAGACGCTGAACGGGTCGCCGCTCCAGAGCACGACGTCGGCCATCTTGCCCACCTCCAGGGAGCCGGTCTGGTCGGCGATCCCCATCGATTTCGCGGGGTTGATCGTGATCCAGCGGATGGCGTCCTCGGGGCGGATGTCGTAGCCCATGCGGTGCCCCGCGGTCATCGCCTTGGCGGCCTCCTGGTTGAGCCGCTGGGCGACCTGGGCGTCGTCGGAGTGGATGACCACGCAGGCGCCGGCCTTCTGCAGGATCGCGGCGTTCTCCAGGATGCCGTCCAGGGCCTCCATCTTGAAGCCCCAGGAGTCGGCCCAGATGTCGGAGCAGATCCCCTCCCGGGCCAGCACGTCGGCGATCTTGTAGGCCTCGACCGCGTGGTGGAAGGCGGAGATCTTGTAGCCGAACTCGCGGGCGATGTCGATCATGGTGAGCATCTCGTCCGCGCGGTAGCAATGGTTCTGGACCAGGATCTCGCCGTCGAGCACGCCGGCCAGCGTCTCCTTGGCCAGGTCGCGGACGGGCGTGCTCCCTCCGGAGCTCTCCGGGCTGGAGGATCCGCCTCCCTTCTTCTGCCCCTTGCGGTCGCGGTACTCGCTCCACTGGCGGCGGTACTCGGCGGCGTCGATCCAGGCGCGGCGGTATCCGGCCACATTGCCCATGCGGGTCATGGGGGCGCGCCCCTTCTCGCCGTAGACGCGCTTCGGGTTCTCGCCGCAGGCCATCTTGAGGCCGTAGGGAGCGCCCGGGAACTTCATCTGGTCGACGTGCTGGGCCGGCACGTTCTTGATCGTGACGCTGCGGCCGCCGATCAGGTTGGCCGAGCCGGGGAGGATCTGCATGGCGGTCACGCCGCCCGCGAGCGTGAGCGGGAACTGCGGGTCCTGCGGCCAGACCGAGTGCTCGGCCCAGACCTCCGCGGTGACCGGGTTGGTCATCTCGTTGCCGTCGGCGTTGGCGTCGTCGTTGGGAGAGGGGTAGACGCCGAGATGGGAGTGGGCGTCGATGATGCCCGGCGTCACCCACTTGCCCGTGGCGTCCACCACCGTGGCGCCGGCCGGCGCCTGGACGTTGCCGCTGCCGCCGACCGCGGTGACCGCCGCGATGCGGCCGTCCTGGAGCAGGATCGATCCGCGCTCGATGCGGTCGCCGGCGGCGGTGAGGATCGTGGCGTTCGTGATCAGGACCGGCGAGGAGGGCAGCGGCTTGTAGGTCGAGAGATAGGCGTCGTTGGGGTCCCCGGTGTCCTTGGCGTCCTGGTTGTCCTTGGTGTCCTGGGCAGGCGCGGGGGCCGCGGGCGGCCGGGCCGTGGCGCAGCCGCCCAGGAGAAGGGCTGTCAGTGCGGCGAAAGCGGGGTAGTGCAATGGATTCCTCTGCATAACCTCCTCATCCGAGATGGTTTGGCGCCCGGATGCTACCACGCTGGACCAGTGCTCTCGGAGCGCCCTCGCCGTTGACGAGACAGAAAAGCGGGAGTATAAGCGGAGATGTCTCGGCCTTTGACCGCGAGTCTATAGCCGTAGCGCAATCTTTCTCCGTTCTCCGTGTCTTTCAGAGAGGAGGCGGAGAAACATCCTGTGTTGACCAGCTGCTTTCAGCAATACGGACTGAAATCAGGAGGGATCCAATGCAGACGCAGAGCTCGGATTCGTACTCGCCCCGTCTCCCCCTCAAGGCCGTCTGGAAGGGCGTCCTCAGCCAGGACGTCATCACCAGCGCCACGATCCCGGTCGATTCCACCAGCCCGTCGCCCGTCGCGGTGTTCACCAATCCGGCCAGCGGCGGCAGGAGCGGGAAACCGCATCCGGAGGCCCTGGCGATCATCAACACCGGGCATGGACGGCAGCTCCATCACGTGGCACGGCACGGCGGCACGGACGGGGGGTGGAAGGCGATACCGCTGTTCGGCGGCCAGCCCGCGGAGCAGGTCGCGGCGGGCGTCGCCTATGCGCGAACCTCGAAGCCGGGGGTCTACGGGCTGTTCCTGCACGAGGACAAGCTGCACTGGACGTCGCTCGGAAGCGACGGCGCCACCTGGTCGGCCCCGAAGCAGGCCGGCGGCGCGGCGGTCACGAAGCTGCGCGCGGTCTACTCGCCGGCAGGCCGCCTGGTGATCTATGGCGCCAACACCGCGGGCAACCTGATCACGGCGTACCAGCCGCAGCCGGGCGGCGATTTCATCGTTGCCAAGGAGTGCGTGATGCCCGCAAGGGCGCTGGCGAGCGGCGACTTCCACCTCTGCATGACCGACGAGGACACCTGGAGCCTGCTCGCCAACGTCGACGGCAAGGCGCATCTGGCCACCGGCGTGCTGGACGCGGCGGAGCCGAGGTCCTTCGACGTGGCGCCGGGCTTCAAAGAAACGGTGAAGCAGGTGGTGCTCGGTTACTGGAGCCGCGCCCGGAAGACGGTGATCTATCTCCTGGTCGGCGGCGACGACGCCTTGCATGCCTGGTCCCAGAGCCAGTCGAAGGAGCACGTCCAGAAGATCGCGAATCGCCACATCTCGCAGGCAGCCGGCCACGTGGCCCAGGACGGCTCGCTGCACGTGTACGCCGTCGACTCCGGGGAGTGCCTGTGGGTCCTGCACCAGACGAAGAAGCAGTTCGAGTCCGACGGGGCTCCGAGCTGGGCGCCGTTCCTGCCGCTCGACCAGGGCATGGCCAGCGTGGTCGGCGACATGAATCCGATGGCGAAGCCGGCGCTGTTCGCGCTCGCCGCGGACGGCTACGGCTCGCTGCGCCTGCATGCGCAGGACGCCAGGACAGGGCGGTGGAAGAGCCACAAGGTGCTGCAGCACTCGCCGTCGGCCTTCGAGGTGACGCGGTTCCGCACCGAGGTGAGCCTGGTCGACGCCAACGGCCTGGCGCTGCCGAACCGCCCGGTCACGCTCGCGGTGGAGAAGGGCGGCTCGACGGTGGACGTCTGGGCGGCGGGCAAGGTCAACGCCGTGGACGATACGGGCGTCCCGCTGCGGACCGACGCCACGGGGAGGCTCACGTTCTCGGTGCTGGCCACGTCCGGGCTGGCCTGTCCCAACCTGGTGGTCAGCAGCCAGGACATGGATCCGGTGACGGTCCGGCCGTCGGGGGAGACGCACAAGTACCTGTCCGGGGAGGGCACTCTCCATCCGACCCAGCCTGGCGGTCCGCTGCCGGTGTTCGACGAGCAGGGCAAGACGCTGGCGCGGCTGGCGCCGGGCGCGAGCGACGACCTCCGGGTGGCGGCGGCGCAGGCGATCCGGCACGGCGCGGCGGTGGCGGCGGGGACCTCCAAGGTCGCGGGTTTCCATGGATCGTTCAAACAGGGCAGGATCGCGTTTCACGCCTGCCACTCCGCCGCCGAGCTCGACGCCCATCGCAAGAGGCTGGAGCTATATCCCGGCGGCGTCGAGCTGCAGGGGTTCTTCGACGACCTCTTCGAGGGGATCCGCAACGGAGTGGCGAAGATCGTCGAGTTCGTGGTCGACGTGGCGAAGAAGACGATCGACCTCGTCTTGGAAATCGCCAAGGAGATCAAGACGATCGCCGGCCTGGTGTTCGAGGGGATCGAGAAGGTCGCCGACTTCATCGCGGGCGTGTTCCATGCAGTCGCGGCGGCGATCGAGAAGGTGGTGGACTGGCTCAAGGCGCTGTTCAACTTCGAGCACATCTGGAACACGAAGATGGCGTTCGAGGGCGCGCTCCTCCAATTCCCGGGATACGTCCAGGGCATGGCCAGGTCCGGCCAGAAGGCGGCCGACAAGTGGTTCGCCAGCAAGAAGAGGGAGGTGAACCAGTACCTCGACGAGATGAAGGCGAAGTACAGCGGCCAGACGTTCCCCGGGCAGCCGCGCCAGGGCGATTCGATCGCGGACGGGCGCGCGTCGGTCGGCGACTCCACGAGCAACACCCACCACAACTGGCTGCAGGACAAGGTGGCCTCCTATGCCTCCGACGACGGCTTTCCGGACCGGCAGGACGATCCGTGGGCCGCGTTCCTGCAGCATCTGGGCGACGCTGGCAAGGAATTCGAGAAAGCCCTCGGAGACTTCAGGGACCTCATCGTGAAAGCGATCACGGATCCGGGCGACTTTGCGAAGATGGGGATCCCCACGTTCATCGACATGGTGAAGAACCTGGTGGACGCGCTGCTGGACCTCTGCGATGCGGCGGTCGACGGGTTGGCGGGGGTGGTGGTCGACGCCATGAAGGCGGTGGATCTCCTGCTCAAGGCGGAGCTGCGCCTCGGTCCCCTGAACACGCTGTGGCAATGGCTCGCCGAGCAGGCCAAGCATCCCGGCGACGGCAAGCTGACCACGGCGGCGCTGGTTTCGCTGGTCGCGGCGTTCCCCTCCACCTTGATCTACAAGCTGATCAACGGCGTCGATCAGCAGCCCTTCCCGAACGGCAAGATGCCGGTGCAGGGCGCCGGCGGCCTGGGGACCATGCCGAAGGCCGCCCGCACGGTCTCCGCCATCCTGCAGATGGTGCAGGTGATTCCCACGGCGCTCGGCAGCGTGCTCGGCGAGGCCGCTCCCCTCTTCCTGGCCGTGATCGGCTTCGGCTTCACCGTGCTGGTCTGGTTCCTGGCGAACGGCCTGCCCGATCTGACCGCGCTCGAATGGACCGAGCTCAGCGTCGCGGCGTCACACCTGCTGGTGATCGTCCCGCTGGTGGTCATCTTCCTGCGCGGCCAGAAGGCGGTGATGCAGAAGCTGAAGAAGCTCCAGCCCGATCTCACCGCGCTGGGTTTCACGGCCGCCGGCGCCGTGCTCTTCGTGGTCGGAATCATCGCGGACGCCACCAAGAAGCCGCGGCCGGCGCAGGCGATCGCGAACGTCCTGTCGCCGTTGTCGCTGGTCTTCGAGTTCCTGACCTTCAGCCGCATCCGCACGCCGCAAACGGTGGGCCTCAAGGTGTTCTTCGATTCCATGGGATGCCTCGGCGGCGGCGCGCTGCAGCTGGTGGCGGTGCTGGAGTCGCCGACGGCGGCGGAGGTGTGACATGGCCGACGATGCGACGAACGGCTGGGACGTGGCCTATGCGATGAACCTGCAGCAGGCGAACGCGCTGTTCCTGCAGCAGTACCTGAAGAACGGCCCCACCAATCCGGCGACGCCGCTGCAGGCGCTCGTGCCCATCACCGGGCCGGAGGAGTGGGTGCTGGACGTCGTGCTGGGACCGCCGAAGCTGGCGTTCCAGGCCGGCAGCGACACGGCCACGCTCGAGATGGAGCTGGTGCAGGGCTGGCTCACCCAGGTCGAACGGCGCGGGCAGACCTTCCAGGTCAAGAGCGCCGTCCACCTCCGTCCGAACGAATCCAGGCTCACCGGCCCCTTGAGCCTGCAGAAGGTCGCCGGCGAAAAGGACCAGTTGGGACAGGTGATGGCCGACCTGGGAGCGTCCGCCTATTCCCCCGCGATCGCCGGCGTGGATCCGGGGTCGGTGCTGAAGCAGGAGATCGGCAAGGCGGTCAAGACCTTCTTCGCCAACAACGGGACGCAATACCTTCTCGCAACCGTCGCGCCCGACAAGGCCCTGCCGGCCTGCCTGAATCCGACGTGCTTTCACTTCTGGACTCAGAGCACGGCGGACAAGGGCGACGCCTGCGTGCTCCTCCTGATCCGTACCGACGGCGCCGAGGGAAAGGTGGGGGCGCTGCCGGCCTATCCGATCGAGAAAGGGCATTCGGCGGCGCTGATCCTGGCGGGCAGGGTGGTCAGCGGGCTGCTCGTGGAGAATCTGAGCCGCGTCTTCGAGCCCCTGGGCTCGCGAGTCGGCGCGCAGCAGAACGGGGCCCTGTGGAAGGTCTCCTCCAGCGGCGGCGAGATCAACTTCGGGAGGATCGGCAAGAAGGACCGCAACGATCTCAAGACGTACTTCTCCATGGACAGCCTGCAGGGAGAGCACGAGCAGGAGGTGCGCATTTCCACGGACGGCTTCACGGTCCAGCCGTCGGACGGCAAGCTGGTCGCCAGGTGGGAGCAGGACAGGAAGCAGTGCTGGGGCAATTATTCGGACGACTGGGACCGGGACACCAATTACCACGACATCCGGCTGCGGGCCCATGACTCGACGATCCATGTCGCCTATCAGCAGGTGGGGACGCCGACGGTCGTCGGCGACGAAGTGGAGTTCAAGAGCGAGGGCGACGAGCGCGACAAGGACAAGAAGGCCAGCATCACGGTGACGGTGAGGAGCGACAACGAGATCGAAAGATTCCTCGGCATGGTGATCAACCTTCCGGATGTCCTGCGCCACACGATCCGCGACAAGCTGCGGCCGATCCTGGAGCAGGTCCAGCTCCCGTACGTGAAGACGTTCGCGCTCGCAAATCTCCTCTTCCCGTCGGGCCATACCGTGGACCTGAAGGAGGCGGAGCTGCCCGGCGACCTGAAGCTGAAGGGAAGCATGGTTCCTCCGGTCGAGCTGGCTCCCGCGCAGGCCAGCGCGGCTCCCGGGCAGCGCGTTCCCTTCAAGGTCGTGGGGCGCAACGCGTCCGATTTCCTCTGGGCGATCTGTTCGGACAAGGGATCGGACACGGGATCGATCGACGAAGCCGGCGTGTACACCGCGCCGGAGAGCGTCGACAAGGCCATCGTGGTGATCGTGACGGCGGTCTCCAAAGCCGACGCGAAGAACACCGGAAGCGCGATGGTCCTGGTGTACCGGCCGCCCGCGTCCGGCGGCGTCGCGGTGTCTCCCGCCACGGTGGTGGCAGCTCCGGGAGCGCTGGTCGAGCTCTCGACGGCGGACGCGGGCGGCAATCCCGTGGCCGTGACCTGGAAGCTGCCGGCGGACGGCGGCGAGATGGACGCCGGGGACGAGACGGGGGAATACACCTACAGCGCGCCGGACCGGATCGACAAGGCGGTCGAGATCACCGCGGTCGCCGAAATCCAGGGCCATCCCGAAAAGCGCGGCGAAGCGAGGATCCGCCTGGTACCGAAGGTGAAGGTGACCGTGTCGGCCGCGCAACCGTCCGTCAAGCCGGGCGGCAGCGTCAAGCTGACCGCCGCCACGGACCCGAAGGTGGAGAGTCCGAAGCTCCGCTGGTTCGTGGATCCGCCGGGGACCGGCTCCGTGGAGGCGCAGGAAGGCGACCGGAGCCGCGCGACCTATCGGGCGCCCAAGGTCGCCCCGGCGAAGAAAGAGGTGCAGGTCTACGCGTACCTCCTCGACGGCGGCGCGGGCATGGCGTCGGCCCGGATCACCTTCACCGGGTGAAAGCACCGCCCCGGATGCTGCCAGGGGGCCCGTGGTAGCATCCGGGGAGAATCCGGCCCTGGCCGGTTCCCCTTCGGAGGTTCGCGCATGACCTTTCCCCTCGTGGACCGGGGCGCCCCCTTGCCAGGCGATCGGCCGCCCTCGTCCCCCGAGCAGTTCACGAAGGAGAGCATCCTTCGCGACTACCGGATCGCCTATGAGAGCCGCGAGGCGAGCCTGATCGGAGAAAAGCAGGTGTTCTCCGGCAAGGCCAAGTTCGGCATCTTCGGCGCCGGCAAGGAGGTGGCCCAGGTCGCCCTCGCCCGCGCCTTCCGGGCCGGCGACTTCCGCTCGGGCTACTACCGCGACCAGACGCTGATGTTCGCGCTCGGCCTGCTGACGCTCGACGAGTTCTTCGCCCAGCTCTACGCCAATCCCGATATCGCGCTCGAGCCCTGCTCGGCGGGGCGCTCCATGACCGCCCACTTCTCGACCTGCCTGGTGGGGCCGGACGGCCGCTTCCACGACCTCGCCGGGCGCCTCAACTCCTCGGCGGACGTGTCGCCCACCGGCTCCCAGATGCCGCGCCTGGTCGGACTGGCCTACGCCTCCAGGCTCTATCGCGAGCTGCCCGAGCTCAAGGGGATGACTCAGTTCTCTCACAACGGCGACGAGATCGCCTTCGGCACCATCGGCAACGCGAGCTGCGCCGAGGGCATGTTCTGGGAGGCGGTCAACGCCGCCGGCGTGCTCGGCATCCCCATGATGGTCTCGATCTGGGACGACGGCTACGGCATCTCGGTCCCCAACGAGCACCAGATCACCAAGGGGGACCTGTCGGCCATCCTGTCCGGCTTCCGGCGCGCGCCCGGCACCCGCCAGGGATACGACCTCTACACGGTCCAGGGCTGGGACTACGCCGGCCTCTGCGAGACCTACCTCAACGCCGCCCAGATCCTGCGCCGGGAGCACGTGCCGGCCATCGTCCACGTGGTGGAGATGACGCAGCCGCAGGGGCACTCCACGTCGGGCAGCCACAAGCGCTACAAGAGCGCGGAGCGGCTGGCCTGGGAGGAGGAGCTCGACTGCCTGCGCAAGATGCGCGAGTGGATGCTCGCGCAGGGGATCGCGTCCGCGTCCGAGATCGAGACGCTGGAGCAGGAGGCGGCCCGCATCGTGCGCGAGGCGCAGGAGCGGTCCTGGAAGGCTTTCGTCGGTCCGATCCAGGAGGAACGCAAGACCGTCCTGGCCCTGATCGCCGATCTCGCCCGCGAGGCCGAGAACCGTCCCGGGGTAAAAGCGGAGATCGAGCCGATCCGCCAGGAGCTGGAGCGCCTCCAGGCGCCCATGCGGCGGGACGTCATGGCGGCCCTCCACGGCGCGCTGATGGCAACGGCCGGCGAGGACCTGCCCGCTGCCCGGCGGCTGCTCGACTGGAAGCGCGAGCAGGACCGGGTCAACGAGGACCGCTTCAACTCCGAGGTCTACAGCACCGGTCCGGAATCGGCGCTCGCCGTCCCCGCGGTCGCGCCGGTCTACGCGCCGGATGCGCCGCTCGTCAACGGCTTCGAGGTGGTCAACGCCTGCTTCGACTGGAACCTCCGGCACCATCCGAACCTGGTCGCCCTGGGCGAGGACGTGGGCAAGATCGGCGACGTCAACCAGGGCTTCGCCGGCCTGCAGGCCAAGTACGGCCCGCTGCGGGTGACGGACACGGGCATCCGCGAGGTCACGATCGTCGGCCAGGCGATCGGCATGGCCATGCGCGGCCTGCGCCCCCTGGCCGAGATCCAGTATCTCGACTACATCCTCTACGCGCTGCAGATCCTGTCGGACGACCTCGCGACCCTGCGCTGGCGCACCAAGGGTCAGCAGAAGGCGCCGGTGATCCTGCGCACCCGCGGCCATCGCCTGGAGGGGATCTGGCACTCCGGCTCGCCCATGGCGGGGATCCTGAACCTGGTGCGGGGCATCTACCTCTGCGTGCCGCGCAACATGACGCAGGCGGCCGGCTTCTACAACACGCTGCTGCAGGGCGACGACCCGGCGATCGTGATCGAAGTGCTCAACGGCTACCGGACCAAGGAAAAGCTGCCGGCGAACATCGACCGCTACACGCTGCCGCTC